>JASHVI010000179.1 GCA_030039525.1 Thermoplasmata archaeon | reverse complement strand
AGGAGCGGGACGCCCCGCACCTTCCGGTAGATCTCATCGTCCAGCCCATCGAACTGGAGGTAGAGCGTGTGGAGGCCCGAGTCCCGGCAGGCCTGGGCGAAGCCGGGCTCGTTGGCGACCCGGATCCCGTTCGTGGCGACCTGGATCTGCTTGAAGCCGAGGTCCCTCGCCATGCTGCAGGCGTCGAGGAAGAGGGGGGAGAGCGTCGGCTCCCCGCCCGAGAACTGGACCGCGACGGCGCCGACCGGCTTCTGCTCCCGGAGGGTCCGGAGCATGAAGTGGATCTGCTCGCGGGTCGGCTCGTAGACGTACCCCGCGGCGTTCGCGTTCGCGAAGCAGACCGGGCACTTGAGATTGCACCGGTTCGTGAGGTCCATCAGGGCGAGGCCGGTGTGCGACTTGTGGTGGCTGCACATCCCGCAGGTCGTCGGGCAGCCCTTGAACTTGTCATAGTAGGGGTTCTCGTAGCCGACCCCGTCGTGGGCGTAGACCTCCATCCTCAGGTAGAAGTCGACGTCGTTCGAGATGATGTCCCAGAAGTAGCCGTGCACCCGGCACGTCTTCTCCATGATCACGCGGCCGTCCTTCTCCCGGACGACAGCGGGAACGACCTTGATGCACTCGGGGCAGACCGACGCGGTCTTCCGCGGCAGTCCGCGCGGCGCTTGGAACTCCTTCATGACCCGGGCCGGCATGGTCCTTTCCTCCGAATCCACCCCGCCCCCGGGCGAGGCTGACGCTTGCCCACCCATGTCGACCTACATAACCCATGTGTCGTTCGATCCGCGACAGCTTCGGGGTTCCGTGACGAGGGTTCGCACGGTTTCGGGAGCGACAAATCCCCCGGACAGCCGTATAACCGGAAGCCGCGACGGGCTTTTCTCTCGGGGGGCCTGAGCCGTCGGACGATGGCGACCCGGAAGCGATCGGCCCGCAAACGACCCTCGACCCCCCCGCGGCCGACGCGTCGTCCGGCGGCGCGGCGGGCCGGCTTCGTCGGCCGCGACCCGTCCCCGATCCTGGACCGCTATCCCCCGAAGGACCCCGGTCTCGCCCCTCGGGGTCCGCCGGTCCCGTCCCCGACAGCTCCGGCCACGGGCTCCGCGAGCGGCCCCGGCGCCCCCCCGGCCGCGTCGCGGCCGGTCCCGCTCCTCGCGCTCGAGCGGCCGTTCAGCGTCGACGAGTTCGCGGCGCAGCTGGGGGTCACCGCGCTCGAGGTGACCGTGCCGAGGGACGATCTCGCCGAGGTCCTCCGGAGGGTCTGCGACTTCATGGGGTTCGGCATCTACGTCTACGAGGTCCGGGTGCGGCCGGCCCCCTCGGAGCTCCTGAAGAGCTTCGTCGTGAGCCTGCGGCGCGTCGACTTCCGGCCGGAGCGCGGGGAGTGGGCCGAGTTCGAGGAGCAGGGCCGCTCCGACTCCCCGTTCGGGCCGAGGGGTCAGCGGTAGCCCGGCGGCGACGCGCCGGCGGCCCCCTAAGTACCCGGGAGCGCAGGGTCCATCGGATGGAGCGGGCCGAGGGCGACCGGACGCTGGTCGAGGTGGCCGCGCTCCGGCGCGAGATCGCCGAGCTGCGCGCCGAGCAGCGGAGCCTCTCCGAGCAGGTCGAGGAGATGACCCGGACCTTCCGGGCGATCGCGACCCAGCTCGGGATCGTCGCCGAGCCGTATCGACGGGCCACGAAGGCCCCCGAGCCGGACCGCTCCGGCTTCGCCTAGCGCGGGCGCTCCGGGCCCCGGGGCCTCGGCGCTCAAGGGTTATCGGCCGCCGCGGGAGGGGGTCGGGGTGCCGGAGCCCGCTGCCCCGTGATCTCCTACCACGCCCGTAGGGACGATCCGACGCGCCACTACCTCGCCGTGCGGCTCGCCTTCGATCGCCCGACGACGGCGCCGGTCGACCTGGTGCTCCCCTCCTGGGTGCCGGGAAGCTACGAGATCCAGGACCCGGCCCGGTGGCTGGTGGACCTCACCGCCACGGCCGGCCCCGGCGGTCCGCCCATCGCGGTCACCCGCCCCGAGAAGGCGCGCTGGCGCCTCTCCGAGGGCTCCGGCCCGGCGGAGGTCCGGTACCGGGTCTACGGCCACCAGATCAAGAACGATACCCTGGACGTCGCCGACGACCACCTCTTCCTGAACGGTCCCTTCTCCCTAGTGTACCTGGACGGGCGCCGGGACGAGCCGTGCGAGATCTCGCTCGACCTGCCGCCCGGCTGGGAGGCGGTCACCGAGCTCGAGGAGCTCGCCGGTGGGGGCCACCGGTTCCGCGCCGCCGGCTACGACGAGCTCGCCGACTCGCCGATCGACTGTGGCCATCCCCGCCTCTTCACCGTGATGCCCGGCGGGATCCGCCATCGGGTCTCGGTCTGCGGGAGCGGCGGGAACTTCGAGCCCCACCGGGCCCTTCCCGACCTCGAGCGGATCGCGGCCGAGACGATGCGGTGCTTCGGGGGGCCCGCCGTCCGGTCGTACACCCTCTTCTACCACCTGAGCGAGCTCGACGACGGCGCCCTCGAGCACGCCAACAGCTTCTCCTACGTGTGTCCGAGGCTCCTCTTCCGGCCGGCCTCCGGATACTACCGCTTCGTGCGCGTCAGCGCGCACGAGTACGTGCACGCCTACCTGGTGAAGCGGATCCGGCCGAAGGCGTTCGTGCCGATCGACTACTCCCGGGAGGTCTACACGAACCTCCTCTGGCTGATGGAAGGGACGACCGACTACGTCGCCCTCCTCGTGCTCCGGCGCTCCGGGATCGACCGGCCGTCGAAGTTCCTCGACACGGTCGCGAAGGACGCGACCCTCCTCCTCCAGCAGTCCGGGCGGCACCACCAGAGCCTCGAGGAGGCCTCCCGGCTCGCCTGGATCGGCTACTACCGCCTGCAGGAGGAGAACCCGAACCGGTCGATCTCGTACTACCAGAAGGGCCTGCTCGTCTCGATGCTCCTCGACCTCGACCTCCGGGAGCGGAGCGAGGGCCGACGATCGCTCGACGACGTCCTCAAGCTCCTCTGGAAGGAGTACGGAGCGGTCGGCCGGCCGATCGAGGAGGAGGAGGTCCCGGCGATCGTCGAACGGGCCACGGGTCTTTCCATCGACGACTTCCACCGGCGGTACATCGCCGGCACGGAGGAGCTGGACCTCGACCGGTACGCGCGGCTCGCCGGCCTCACCTTCGGGCCGGCGCCGAAGAAGCGCGAGCCGGAGGACGACGAGGAGCCCGGCGACCTGGGGGCCGACTGGCAGATCCTCGAGGGCCGGGTCCGCCTGCGGTACGTGCGCGACGGCGGGCCGGCCCAGCTCGCCGGCCTCGCGCCGGGGGACGAGCTGGTCGCCTACGACGGCGTCCGGGTCGCCGCGGCCGACTTCGACAAGCTCCGGTCCCGGTTCCCCGCCGGCACGGAGGCGACGATCTCGTTCTTCCGGCGGGGCTACCTCACCACGCGGACGCTCACCTTCGGGGCCCCGCCCCCGGAGAAATACCGGTTCGAGCCGCTCGCCGAGGCAACGGCGCCGCAGAAGGCCTTCTACGAGAGCTGGCTCGGGGCCCCCTGGACCCCGCCGTCCCGACCGGAGAAGAGCTAGGCCGATCCCGCGCCCGGCGCGGCGCCGGGTCGGACCGGGATCGCCTTGCGGCCGTACCGCCACTCGCCCTCCGACCGGTAGAGTCGCCGCAGCCGGGTGTCGACCCGATCCCCGGCGCGGAACGAGCCCGGTCGACGGTCGGTGCCCTGCAGGGTGGCGCGGGCCTCCGGCGAGAGCCGGACGAGTACGACATCGTAGCCGCCGGTGCCGGCCGTGAGCGCGTCGAACTCGGTCGGCTGGGCCCCCGCGCGAACGGTGGTTCGGGCCTCCACCCGCCGGTCCTCCCTCGGAAGGAGCTCCTCGGTCAGGCCCTCGACGCACCCGCAGTGGCGGCAGATCGACCGGGCCGGGAAGCTCAGTCCCCCGCACTTCGGGCATCGCTCCGCCACGAACCGCCAGCGGCTCGGGATCCCCTCGAGATACCGGTCCCGGGCCACGTACGCCCCTTCCGAGATGCCCGGGACCTCCGGCGCCGAGGCCTCCGGCGGAGCCCGTTCGGGCGCGTCGGGCGGCAGCGGAGCCTCTCCGTGGAGCTCGATGGGACCGTCGAGGCGGAACCCGACGTAGGAGGTCCGTTCCGGCTCGATCGAGGCCAGCACGCGGATCGGCCCGGCGGCGCCCGCTCGCAGGGCCGCCAGGATCTCCAGCGCCGGTGCCACGTTCGCGGCCGGCCCCAGGCTCGGGTCGTCGGCCGGCGCGGCCCGGGGGACGAGGCCGGGCAGCTCACGGCTCCACGCGGCGAGGAGGACCGGGGGTTGCGCGGGGGCCCGCACCGTGAGCGAACCCCCGAGCTCGGGGGCCGGGCCCGCGCTCGAACGGACCGTGCGTACCCACTCCGTCGCGTCCGGCGGCCGAGAGGACGGATGGTGGCGGACCCCGTGGCCTTGCACTCGAGCCCCACGCCCCTCGTCGACGAGGAAAGCGACGGCCCCGGCGCCGCTCGCCGGGGCGCCGGCGCCCTCCCCCGCCCGGGCCGGAGCCGCCACGTCGACCGCGACCAGCGCCTCCGGCCCTTCGGACTCGGCCCGGCCGACCGAGGACTCGAGCGCCTCGTAGAGCGCGTCACGTCCGGTCCCGGCGAGCTGTGCCGGGAGCTCGGGCGCCCCGATCGCCGCGCGGAGGTACGGAAGGAGCTCGGAGGGAAGCGAGCCCACCACGGTCGCTCGGGCGATCGGGCGCACGGGGCCCGGGCGGGCCCCGAGCCGCTCCAGCGCGGCGACGGAGAGCGTGAACGCGTCCTCGTCCGGCCCCTCGACCCGGAGGGGTCCGGAGCGCCAGACCGGCCGCTCGACGACCGCCGCGACGATCGAGCGCGTCACGGCCCCCGCTCGAAGATCGTGACCGTGGCGCTCGCCCCGGAGCCGCCCACGTTGTGGGCCAGGGCCCGCTCGGCTCCGGCGACCTGCCGGGCTCCCGCGGCGGCCCGGAGCTGCAGGAAGATCTCGTACGCCTGGCTGGCGCCCGTCGCGCCGATCGGGTGACCCTTCGCCTTGAGGCCGCCGTCGGGGTTGACGGGGAGCCTCCCTCCGATCGCGGTGGCCCCGGAGAGGGTCATCGCGGCCGCCTCCCCGGCGCCGGCGAACCCGAGGTCCTCGAGGGCGAGGAGCTCGGCGATGGTGAAGCAGTCGTGGAGCTCGGCGAAGGCGATGTCGGCGGGCTGGCGGCCCGCGCGCTGGAACGCCTCGCGGCCGGCCCGCACCGTCGCCGAGAGGCTCGTGAGGCTCTCCCGCTCCTGCAGGGCGAGCCGGTCCGAGGCGGCCCCGTCGCCGGTCACGACGACGGGCGTGTCCGTGTAGCGGCGCGCGGTCTCCTCCGAAGCGAGCACGACGGCGGCGGCCCCGTCGCTCACCGGGCAGCAGTCGAGGAGGCCGAGCGGATCGGCCACGCGCGGCGCGCTGAGCGCCCGCTCCCGCGTGATCGGCTTCTGGAAGTGCGCGTTCGGGTTGTTCGCGGCGTTCCGGTGGGCCTTCACCGCGACCTCGGCGAGGGCCTCGGGTCCGACGCCGTGCTCGGTCAGGTACCGGTCGGCCATCAGGGCGTAGACCCCGGCGAAGGTGAGCCCGGCGAGTCGCTCCCACTCGGTGTCGCCGGAGACCCCGAGCCAGTAGCGCCGTCGGGCGGAGGGCATGTCGTTCATCTTCTCCACCCCCGCGACGAGGACGACGTCGCGCGCCCCGCTCTCCACGGCGCGTAGGCCGGCCCGCAGGGCCGCGCCCGCCGAGGCGCAGGCGTTCTCGACGCGCGCGGCGGGCACGCCGGGGAGGCCGGCCTCCTCGGCGAGCACCGCCGAGGAGTTCCCGAGCTGCCAGCCGCTCATGCCGAGCGTGCCGAGGAAGGCCTCGCCGACCGCCCCCCGCTCGAGGCCCCGGTCGACCGAGGCGAAGGCCTGGTGCGTGGCCGCGCGGAGGAGGGCCCTCGGCCCCTCGGGAAGCACGCCGAACCGGGTGTGGCCCGCGCCGATGATCGCCGCCCGTCGGCCCGCCAGTGCTCCCGCCCCCGAATGCGCTTTACGGCCGAATCGCTCGGATTTAATACACCGAGGTCGACCCCTGCCGGAAGCGTCGCCGATCGTCATCGCGGTGACCGGGGCGAGCGGAGCCCCGATCGCGTTCTCGGCCCTGAAGGCCCTTCGGGCGGCCGATCGGCCGGTGGCCCTTGTGGTGAGCCGGGGCGCCGAGGCGGTGATCCGGGAGGAGGTCCCGGAGGGCCTCGCCGCCCTCGAGCGGCTCGCCGCGGCCCGCTACGACGACTCCGACCTCGCTGCCCCGATCGCGAGCGGCTCCCGGCCGAGCGCCGGGATGGCGATCGTCCCCTGCTCGGGGAACACGGCGGCCAAGGTCGCCCTCGGGCTCGCGGACACGCTGATCCTCCGGGCGGCGCAGGTCCACCTGAAGGAGCGCCGACGGCTCGTGGTGGTACCGCGGGAGACCCCGCTCTCCACGCTCGCGCTGCGCCACCTCACGACGCTGAGCGAGCTCGGCGCGGTCGTGCTCGTCGCCGCCCCGCCGTACTACATCCACCCCCGGTCCGTCGGGGACCTCACCGACTACCTCGCGGGGAAGCTGCTCGACCAGTTCGGCGTCCCGCACTCCCTCTACACCGGCTGGCGCGCGGAGGCCCGATGAGCGCGCCCGCTCCGGCCCCCGTGGGCGGGGGCCCCGGTCGGCTCTTCCCGCTCCCGCTCGTGGGCGCCGCGGTCCTGCTCGCGGTGCTGATCGTCCTCACCCCGAACCTGCTCTCGACCGGATCCCCCTCCGCCGGGAGCGTCGAATCCCAGCTCGAGCTCCTCGTCGACCGGGCCCCGAGCGGCGACAACGCAACCCACGTCTACCTGCGGGGCCTCAGCCTCGTGCGGTACACGTCGCTCTCGATCGCCTGGGGGAACCTGTCCGGCACGACCGCGCCGGGAAGCCTCGCGGGGGTCGACTGGAGCTCGCACGTCGACTCGGGACCCTCGCTCGAGCTCGACGCGGTCGTCCTCGGGACCGCCTTCGCGCTGAACGTCAGCGGGGTCTTCGTCGACACGACGGGGGCGGCGGTGCTCTTCGGCGGCGAGTACGCCTTCGTCTGGTCGGGCGGGATGCTGTACACGACGGCGTACGGGACGGCGAGCGGGGCGGCCCCGGCGTCGTTGAGCCAGCTCCCGCTCGTGCTCCTGCCGCCGTCGACGCCGCTCGCCTCCGCCCCCTCGACGCTCGTCGCCCCGGGAGGCGCGTGAGGATCGGCCGGGCGATCCTCTTCTGGGTCGCCGTCGTCATCGCGCTCTTCGTGGTCGAGCTCGCGGAGCTGACCCACCTGTTCACGCTCCCGGTCCAGTCGGCGTTCGCGAACTTCATCAGCTTCGTCTTCGCGCTCGTCTTCACGACGATCCTCGCGCTGATCGGCGCGCTCTTCCTCGGCCTCTACATCTCGCAGCGCCTGCAGGGCTCCACCTCCTTCACCCCCTTCGAGCTCGAGATGCTGAAGATGCGCAGCGAGATCGGCGAGCTCCGCGAGGAGCTCCGGCGCGCGGGGATCCCCCCGCCGGCCCGGAGCGACCCTCCCCCGGCCGGGCCCCCGAAGGAGGGGGGCGGCCCGTGAGGATCCCGGTCCTCGACAACGGCGGCCAGTGGACGCACCGGGAGTACCGGGTCCTCAAGGAGCTCGGCGTCGAGAGCGAGGTCCTGCCGAACACCGCGACCCTCGCCGAGATGCGGGCCGACGGGATCCTCCTCAGCGGCGGGGCCCTCAGCCTGGAGGGCGTCGCGACGCCCCTCGGCCGGGTCGCCGAGTGGATCGACTCCGTCGACGTGCCGGTCCTCGGGATCTGCGTCGGCCACCAGTTCCTCGGCCGGCATTTCGGGGGCCGCGTCGCGCGGGCCCCGGCCCCGGAGTTCGGCCGCGTCGAGCTCGCGGTGGACCGGCCGGAGCACCCGATGTTCGAGGCGCTGCCCCGCTCCTTCTCCGTCTGGGCGAGCCACAACGACCAGGTCGCGGAGCCTCCGAGCGGCTGGCCGCTCCTCGCCCACTCGGCGAGCTGCGCCGTGGAGGCGATGGCGCACCCGTCGCGCCCGATCTGGGGGATGCAGTTCCATCCGGAGGTCGAGCACTCCGAGAACGGCCGCGAACTCCTGCGGCGCTTCGTGGCCCTCTGCCGACGCTAGCCTCGGTCCCCCCCGCACCGCTAAGACAAGCGCCCCGCTAGGCCGGGCCGATGGTGCGCGCGCGCCGGGCCAGCGGGGGCCGGGAGGGGGACCTCGTCGACCGCGCGTCGCGGCTCCGCAAGGACGTCGGCGGGCTCCTCCCGAAGCTCACCGCCGACTGCCCGCCGGAGCGCTTCGACCGGCTCCGCGCCGCGCTCGAGGAGGTCCGGGAGGACCGGGACGACAAGGCCCGGCTCGACCGGCGCGCGAGGGCCTGGGGCGGGGAGGACCTCGCGAAGGCCTACGCCGGCCTCCTCTCCTTCTACCTCGAGCCGGAGCTCCCGGCGCTCCTCGTCGCCGGGTTCCCCGGGGGCGACATCTCCTACGCCCCGCTCTCGAAGGCGCCGAAGGAGGCCGAGGTCGCGGTACAGCAGTCCGGCGATCCCCGGCGGCTCCTCCTCGGCTACCTCCCCTGGGCTCGCAAGGGCATGCACTTCTTCGCGGCGCCGCACCAGCTCTACGCGACCGGAAACTCCCCGAAGCCCCCGAACGAGTTCCGCGACGCGAAGCTGAAGACCCTCCCGTACCGGATGGCCCAGTCCGCCGACGGCCGGGCCTGGGAGTGCCCCCACCTCGGCGACGGGGCCGGCGGTCCGGCCCTGCAGGTCGGATGGCCGGGGGCCGGGCTCGCCCTCAGGGTCTGCCGGCGCTGCGCGAAGAACGACCGGCACCTCCTCGGCCACCTCTCCGAGGGGGCGGCCGTGCCGGACGCCGAGGCGGAGTTCCCGGTCTCGGTCGTGCTCGGCATCGAGTGCCGGGCGGGTCCGAAGTGCTTCCACGCCCGGATCCCCGCCCCCTCGAAGAAGCTCCACCAGCAGTACGTCTTCGGGAAGATCGGGGACGCCGAGCTGATCGAGTCGTACCGCCGGGAGATCCAGCCGCTCGGCGAGCGGGTCGACCCGCCGGTCTGGGTCGCCGGGGGGACCTGCTTCTTCACGGACCGGGCCGCCTTCGTCCGGGCCCTCGACCCGACGCCCGAGGAGCGCCGCGCGCTGGAGGAGGTCCTGCCGGACGTCCGGGGCCTCTTCGAGATCGAGGAGGCGTCGGCGAGCCGGGCCCTGGAGCGCCTCTGGCCCTCCTACGCCGACCGGATCGTCCAGGCGATCGTGCCGGAGCCGGAGCGGGCCCGCGAGCTCGTCGACGAGGCGCGGGCCAACCCGGGCCGGGTCTCCGACCTCCTCGGACGGGCCGCCCGGGAGACCCGGGAGCGCGAGGTCCTGCGCGCTCTGCCGGTGTACGCGGGCCTGGGGGCCGAGGCCCGGTTCGTCGACGCCGTGGGCCGCGCCTATCGGACCCAGGGGGGCCCGGGGGCCGAGCGCTCCCTCCTCACGAGCCTCCCGCGGGAGGGGAAGGAGCGGGGGATCGCGTGGGGCCTCCTCGCCGCCCTCGGCCGGGCCGAGCCCCACCGGTGGCAGTTCAGCGATCCCGAGCGCCAGTTCGGGGACTCCCTGGCCTCCCTCGGACGCGCGTACCTCGACGCGCCGCCCTCCGAGTACCACGACCGGCTCGGCCGCCTGCTGGCGGCCGCGGGCGTGGCCGGTTTCCCGGCGAGCCCGCCCACGCCCGCGAGTTGAAATAGGGCGGGGGCCGCTAGTGAGCCACGGGGCTCTCCGCCGCCCGGCGGGGAGCGAGCGAGTCGTGGAGCCGAACCCCCCTTCCGAGGCCGCCCGCGAGGCGGGCGCGCCCAGCGCCGTCGTCGTCGCCGGGGAGGAGCAGACCCGGGTCCTGTTCCGCGGCCTCCTTCGGCTGAACGGGATGCGGATCGTCGGGGAGGCCGACGGGGCCGCTCCCGCGGTCGAGATCGTGCGCCAGCAACGGCCGGACCTGCTCGTCGCGGACTCGGTGCTCGCGCAGGGGACCGTCGAGGAGATCATCCGGGAGGGCCGGCGGGCCCGGCCGAGCCTGCGCGTGGTCCTGATCACCCCCTCGTCCCGGCCCGCGGTCGCCCTGGCCCAGGACGCCTCGGCCGACGCCGTCCTCGTCCGCCCGTTCCGGATCCGGGAGTTCACCGAGGCGCTCGCCCCGCCGATCGTCGCCTGACGCGCCCCGGCGCCGCCGCTAGCCCGGGAGCCGCCATCGCCGGACGGCCGCCTCCTCCTCGAAGTGGAGCGGTTCCGACGGCACGACGAGGGCGTGCAGCGGCGGTCCGAACTCTTCTTCGAGGAGGCGCCGCCGGGGCCCGTACCAGGCCCGGGCTGAGTCCGTGCCGAGCCGGGCGACGACCCCGACCGGGCTCTCCGGTCCGGTCGCCGTCGACCGGGGGTCCCGCTCGGCGAGGAGGCGGAGCCCCTCGGTCGCGGTCAGGAAGCGCCCCTCGGCGGGCCGCAGGTCGAGGAGGACGAGCGTGTGGAGCCGCCGCTCGAGGTTGCCGCGGATCCCCTCGATCGGCGAGGTCGGCGCGAATCCGGGCTCGGGGAAGGGGAGGGAGACGGTGCGGCCGAACCGGTACGACTGGAGGCCGAGGAGCCCCGGAGCGGCGGTGAGCACCGAGGCGTTCGGCAGGTACCGCCAGGCGTGGCCTTCGGCCTCGGCCTGGAGCCTCAGCGCGACGTGGGTCGTGGCGACGAACGGGTCGCCGGCCACGACCAGCCCGACCCGGGGGGTTTGGGCGAGGGCGTCGAGGACCGTACGCCCGGACTCGAGGTCGGCTCTCGAGAGGAGCTCGACCGGCCGCCCCAGGAGGGCGGCGAGGCGCTCCCGGCTCCCGGGGGCGAGCGTGGAGGTGTACTCCTCCGCGAAGACCCGCCCGCATCCCGCCAGGAGGGCCCGGGCCCGCTCGGAGAGGTCCCGCTCGTCGCCGAGGCCCGCGCCGACGAAGAGGAGCTCGGACGTGGTCGCCGCCCTCCCGGAGGCGCTAGCCGCGGACGGCGATCACCGGGCACGGGGCGTTGCGGAAGAGCTCCTCGAGGAACCGCCGGGTGAGGAGGGGGGCCGAGGCGCTCTGGGGGTCCTCGCCGACCAGGAGGAGGCCGTACCGCTCCCGCGCGGCCCGGTCGAGGATGAGCTCCGGGAGCCGGTGCCGGCGTCCCAGCAGCCCGTGGGAGACGGAGAAGTAGCTCTCGCGCAGCGGAAGGCCCCGGGGGGACCGGACGCTCCCGTCCGGCTCGCTGTCGGAGGCCGATCGCTCCCCGAGCCGGAGGGTCACGAGGGAGGTGTCGGGGCGCGCGAGCGCCAGCTCCTCGGCGATCCGCATCGCCTTCGGCGGCGGGCTCCCCCCGAGGGTCGGGACGAGGATCTTGCGGGTCTTGGTCTCGACGAGGGCGAGCCGGTTGACGATCAGCACGTCGGCGTGGGCGTGGTGGAGGACGCTCGAGGAGGTGTGGCCGACGAACGGGTTGCGGCTCCGCCGGCTGCCGCGGAGCGTCATGAGGATCGCCTCGATGCCGTGGGTCTCGGCCGCCTCGAGGATCTCCCCGGCGACGTCGACGCTCGCCCGGACCTCGGGCTCGACCTTCAGGTCGAGCGCGGCCCCGGTCTCGTGCGCGGGGACGACGAGGTGGACCGACTCGCGCCAGAGCCTCGTCACGGCGGGGAGGGTCGTCGTCGGGATGACGTGGAGGACCCGGATCTCGCCGTCCGCCTCGAGCAGCAGCGCGGCGAACCGGATGAGCGGCTCGACCTCGCTCGGCTCGTCGACCGGGATCAGGATCCGGCGGTACATCGTTACCGACGCCTCCCGCCGGCTCCGGCGAGCCCCCGGCCGCCCCGGGGCCGATGGTCCCGCGGCGTAGGCACGGACGGACCGGCCCCGCCCCGGCCCTCGACGGGCGATCCGGTGCGAGACGGTAGCATGCCTTCGTCTCCGCTACCGAGACGAGCTTAAGACCCGGCGCCTTCGTTCCCGGTCCCGCGCCGGGGCGCCGGATGTCGGGGTTCTTCGGCTACGTCGGGTCGCACCCGGGCCTCCTGCTCTTCACGGCCATCTCGGTCGTCCTGGTCGTCTACCTGCTGTACGCGATGCTGAACCCGGCGAAGTTCTAGGGGGCCGGGCCGCCGCCACCCATGTCCGCGTTCACGGCCGTCGGCGCCTTCGAGATCGTCCTCACGCTCGGGGTCGCCCTCGTCCTCGCCTTCCCGCTCGGCCGGTACATGGCGAAGGTCTACCAGGGCCGGCCGACGGCGCTGGACGCCCTCTTCCTCCCCATCGAGCGGGGGATCTACGCGCTCCTCGGGATCAACCCCCGCCGCTCGATGGGCTGGAAGGAGTACGCGGCCTCCCTCCTCCTCCTGAACGGCGTGGCGGCGGCCTTCGTCTTCCTCCTGCTCCTCTTCCAGGGGGGCCTCCCGTTCAACGCCCTGCAGGCCCCGGGGATGTCCCCGACGCTCGCCTTCCACACGGCGAGCGCCTTCCTGACCAACACCGACTACCAGCACTACGACGGGGAGTCCTCCGTCTCCCTCCTCGCCTCGCTCCTCGGGCTCCAGATGCTCATGTTCTTCTCCGCCGCGACCGGGCTCTGCGTCGCGGCGGCCTTCATCCGCGGGTTCGTCCGCAAGGACGCCTCGATTGGGAACTACTGGGTCGACCTCACGCGCTCCCTCGTCTGGATCCTGCTCCCGGTCTCGCTGGTCGGCGCAGGGCTCTTCGCCCTCGCCGGGGTCCCGCAGACGCTGCACCAGATCGTCACCATCCCGCTCGTGGGCGGGGGGACCGAGCAGGTCCCGGTCGGCCCGCTCGGCTCCTGGGACTCGATCGAGTTCCTCGGGAGCAACGGCGGGGGCTACTTCGGCGCCAACGCCGGCCACCCGCTCCAGAACCCGAACGGCGTGACGAACTTCCTCGCGATCGTGCTGATGCTGCTCATCCCGTTCGCGACCCCCCTCATGTTCGGCCAGATGATCCGGCGGCCGAGCGAGGCCTGGCCGCTCCTCGCCACCGCCCTCTCGATCTTCCTCTTCGCCCTCGTCCTCTTCCTCTTCTTCGAGAGCTCGAACTCGTTCCTCAGCGGTCTCGACGTCGGCCAGGGCGTCGGCTACGCCGTCGGGAGCGAGTCGCGGTTCACGTTAGCGGAGAACAGCCTCTTCCAGGTCGCGAGCATCTACGACAACGTCGGCGCGACCTCGATGTCGCTCGGCTCCCTCACCGCGGGGGCCCAGATGGTCCTCCTCTGGGGGATGTTCCTCCAGTCGGCCCCCGGGGGCGTCGGCACCGGCTTCGGCACGCTCCTATTGGAGGCGATCCTCGCCGTCTTCGTCGGCGGCCTCATGGTGGGCCGGACCCCGGAGTACCTGGGGAAGAAGCTCAACCGGACCTCGATCCAGTGGGCGGCGGTCGCGATCCTCTCCCACCCGCTCGCGATCCTGGCGCCGCTCGCGGTCACCTACTTCTTAGGGTTCGGGGTCGCCGCCGCGGGCCCGACGCCCCACGCCTTCACGATCATCCTCTACGAGTTCACCAGCGAGTCGGCCAACAACGGCAGCGGGATGGGCCCGATCAATGACGGCACGCCGTTCTTCAACGTGGTCGGGGGCGCGATCATGCTCTTCGGCCGCTTCCTCCCGATCCTCGCGATGCTCGGGGCGAGCGGCGCGCTCTCCCGGAGCCCGCCGTCGCCGCCGGGGCCGGGGACCCTGAAGACCGACAGCGCCACCTTCACGATCTACCTGATCGCCTTCATCCTGATCTTCACCGGCCTCCTCTTCCTCCCGGTCCTCGCGATGGGGCCCTTCGCCCAGGGG
>JASHVI010000178.1 GCA_030039525.1 Thermoplasmata archaeon | reverse complement strand
CTGGAGGCGTTGATCGCGACCTCGTCCGGGACGAACGCGAGGGCGCTGGCGCTCGTCGAGACGTTCGCGACGACCCCCGGTCCGCTCGGCGGCCCCGTGACGTTGAGGAAGCCGGACATCCCGGCCTCGAACTGGTACGGGACGACGGAGACGAACTCGAAGGAGAAGCCGGCCTGCTCCGCCTGGAAGGAGAGGTTGAGGAGGGCCGAGCCGCCCGGCGCGACGGTGACGTTCGCCTGCGAGCCGTTCGCGTGGAAGTAGGCGTCGAGCTCCACCGGGCTCCACGAGGAGTTGAGCCGGAAGTTCGGGCGGTTGAGCAGCGTGAAGGAGTGGTTGTAGTCGCCGAGGTTCTGCAGCGTGAGGTGGAGCTCGGTCGAGGCCGGGACGAGGAGCACGCCCGGATCGAACGCCGGAGCGTCCGTGAGGTTCAGCGTGAGGTTGAGCGGCGGCAAGAGGCCCCCGCCGCCGCCCCCGCCGGCCCCGTTCGCGCGCCCGAGGAGGGGGACGGGGGCCCGGGGGAACAGCACGAGCCCGACGAGGACGAGCGCCACCCCGAGGACCAGGAGGTCCCGCGCCCCCTTCCGGAGACGGCGCGCGGGCCGGGGCCCGGCGGGAGAAGTGGACACGCGGCGTCGACCGGGGGTCGCTTGATATCGCATTGGTACGAACGGTGCCCGGGGCCGGCCCGGCGCCGCCCGGCCCGACGGCTCAGTCCCCGCCCGGCCCGTCCGGGGAGCCCTCCGGGAAGCGCCGGAGGAGCTGCGTCGTCACCTCGAGGAGCGGGTGGTGGCTGGAGCGGTCGACCTCGATGTCCCCGAGGGAGTTCAGGTGGTGGTCCCGGGCCGTCCGCTCGAGGCCGATCTCCTGGGCGGCGAACTCGGCCGGCCGGTCGCACGTGAGGATGAAGGCCTGGAGCTGGGTGAGCCCCATCTCCCGGGCCGCCAGGGCCCGGTGGTGCCCGTCGACCAGGATCCACTGGCTCCCCTTCTGGACGACCAGCACCGGCTCCGCGAAGCCGCGCTCGAGCTCGTAGCGCCGGCCCTCGAGCTCGTCCTCGAAGACCTTCCACTGCGTCGGCATCAGGTTCTGGATCGGGACGAGGCCGCGCTGGAAGGAGAACGGCAGCCCGTACCGCTCGCTGAGGAGCGTCCGGAGCGTCTCGGCCTTCGCGGGGGAGGCCCGCTCGAAGTGGGACCGGACGATGTCGAGGTTGGAGACGATCCCGCACAGGACCCCCCGGTCGTCGATGATCGGGAGGTCGCGGAGGCCGAACCGGAACATGATCCGGGCCGCGTCGTCGAGAGCGGTGTCGGGCCGGGCGGTGTAGGTCCCCTTGCGGATGATCTGGGAGAGCGGGAGGTCGCGCCGGTCGCTGTGCCGCAGGAGCTCCTTCGTGCTGACGAAGCCGACGAGCTTGCCGTCGCGGTCGGTGACCGGCATCCCGTGGTGCCGGCTCCGGGTGACGCGGTCGATCGCCTCCCCGACGGTGGCGTGCTGGGTGAGGTGCTCGACCTGGAGGATCATGTAGTCCCGGACGAGCACCGGCATCTAGGCCGCCGGGGCCGGGACCTCGTCGCGGAGGTAGGTGGTGAGCAGGTGGCAGATCAGCAGGTGGACGTCCTCGATGTGCTGCATCGAGTTCGACGGGACGACGACCGGGATCTCGCAGAGCTCCCGCATCTTCCCCCCGCCCATCCCGATGAGGCCGATCGTCCGCAGCGACAGCGTCTTGGCCATCTCGAGCCCCCGCAGGACGTTCGGGGAGTTCCCGGAGCCGCTGATCCCGACGGCGACGTCGCCCGCGACCGCCAGCCCCTTCAATTGCTCCGAGAAGACCTTCGCGTACTCGGAGTCGTTCGCCCAGGCGGTGAGGCTCGAGACCGAGTCCACGAGGGCGACGCACTTGAACCGCCGGCCGTCGCCGCGGATCGTCGCCTTGCCGATGTCGGCGACGAAGTGCGAGGCGGTCGACGCGCTCCCCCCGTTGCCGAAGAAGAAGATCGTGCGCCCGGACTCCCGCGCCTTCAGGAGGACCGGGACGATCTTCGCGATCCCCTCGGCCAGGTACGGGTCGGCCAGCGCGTCGCGGGTCTCCGAGACATAGCGGCGCACGAACGCCGCGACCTCCATCGGCATGGTCAGTGGGTCACCGTCAGCACGCGGGTCCCCTCGGGGGCGACCCGGATCCTGAGGTGCTGGAAGGCCGGTACGGCCTCGGCTATTTCTCGGCTCCGTTCGGGGGGATGGATCACGACCAGGAACCCCCCGCCGCCGGCCCCGGTGATCTTGCCGCCGTAGGCCCCCGCGGCCCGGAGCCGCTCGTAGGCGGCGTCGATCGCGGGCGTCGAGACGCCGGGGGCGAGCGTGCGCTTCCGCTCCCAGCCCTCGTGGAGGAGGCTCCCGAGGCCGGGGTAGTCGTGCCGAAGGAGGGCGTCGCGGCTCCGTACCGCGAGCTCCTTGAGGCCGGAGAGGGCCTCGAGGTTCGCGCTCGTCCGGTCGTTCTGCTCCTTCAGGATCCCCTGCGCGCGCCGCGTGATGCCGGTGTAGAAGAGCGAGAGGTGGGCGGCGAGGCGGTCGAGCTCCTCCGGGCCGAGCGGGATCGGCGTCGACCGGACGGTGTCGTCGGGCCGGAACTCGAGGTACTGGAGCCCGCCGAGGGCGGCGATGTACTGGTCCTGCTTCCCGAGGGTCCCCCCGAGGCGGTCGATCTCGAGCCGGCAGGCCTCCTCGGCCAGCTCCTCCGGCGACTTCCGGAGGCCCCGGTACGCGTAGAGGGCGTTCAGGAGCCCGACGGAGAGCGTCGAGGAGCTGCCGAGGCCCGTCCCCTCGCCGGGGATGTCGGCGACCGAGTGGATCTCGATCGAGTCGGAGAGGCCGACGGTCCGAAGGGCCTCCCGGAAGAGCCCGTGCTGGAGCTCGTCGAGGCGGTCGACGTTCTCCGTCTGGGAGTAGGCGACCCGGATCGATCGGTCGAACTTCGGGTTCACCAGGACGTGGATGTACCGGTCGATCGCGGCGCTCGTGACGGCGCCGCCCCCGTGGGCCCGGTAGTAGGCGGCGAGGTCGGTGCCGCCCCCGGCGAAGCTGATGCGAAGCGGCGTCCGGGTGAGGATCACCGGAGGGGCCCGACGGAGCCCCCCCTTACGAGGTTTGGGGGGACGGAGAGCCCCCGGGAGCGGCGGCCCGGGAGGCGGCGGGGTTCCAGCGCGCGCGCCGGCCGAAGAACTTGCGGCTGGTCTCCGAGAGGTCCTTCAGCGGCGCGAGGCCGGGGAGCGCGGCGGCGAATCGGGGGGCCCGGTGGTCGAGGATGATCCCGATCCCCCGGTCGTTCTCCGAGCGGATCATCCGGCCGAGCGACTGGAGGAGGGCGCGTTGTGCCGGTGCTTCGACCAGGTACTCCCACCCGTGTCCGGTCCGGCGGTCGAGGTACTGGCGGAGCGCCTCCCGCTTCGCGGTCGGCTTCGGGTACGGCAGCCCGACGACCACGACCGCCTCGAGCTCCTCGCCGGGGAAGTCGATCCCCTCGGCGATCCGGCCGCCGGTCACCCCGAGGAGCACGCCGGCGCCCCGGTCCTTCTTCAGTCCCTCGATCGACTGCCAGAGCTCCCCCATGGAGGTCCGGCGGGACTCGAGGACGGCGGCCGAGGGGAGCGCAGAGGCGAGCCCCGCGGCGAGGACACGGTCCATGAGCTCGAAGGAGGGGAAGAAGACGGCCGTCTTCACCGGCAGGTCCTCGAGGATCTCCGCGATCCGGTCGGCGAGCCTCGGCACCGCCGAGGGGTCGGACTGCAGCTCCTCGAAGCGCGTCGAGACCGACGGGTCGAAGAAGAGCCGCCGGTGCTCCGCGGGGAAGTGCGACGGGACCGAGAGGAGCCGCGTCTCCGGCGGGAAGCCGAGGGCGTCGCGGTACTCCTCGAGCGGCGCGAGGGTGCCGGAGAGGTGCACGGAGAGGTGGCAGCTCCGGATCGCCTCGGCCGGCTGCGCGGCGTCGAGGGCGCAGGCCTCGAGCGCCTTGCGGGGGGACCGGGAGACGACCTTCGCGTATTCGGGGGGCTCGAGCCGCGGCCAGGAGAGGAGCGTCACCGCGGCGGTGTGGACCCAGGAGCGCGGCAGCCGGCGTCGCTGCCGGCGCTCCTCGCGGACCGCCTCCCCCCAGCTCACCAGCTGGCCCAGCCAGGTGTCGAGCCTCAGCGAGGTCCCGCCGAAGGCCGTCAGGAGCCCCTCCTCGAGCGCCCCCGAGGGGAGGATCCCGTCCTCCGCGGGCGCGTACCGGGCGACGAGCTCGTCGAGCACCTGGCCGACGATCTCGAAGAACCGGGCGGCGCCGGGACCGTCCGGCAACTGGAAGTCCCCCCGGTCGGCCAGCTCGCTGCGGGCCCGTCGGACCGTCTCGTGCGGCAGGGAGACCGAGGCGAGCTCGCGGAGCTGGTCCGGGAGGTTGTGCGCCTCGTCGATGACGAGGTCGATCCGGTCGGCCTCGACCTCCATCCAGCGGAAGAGCGAGGCCCGGATGTGGGGATGGAAGAAGAAGGCGTACGGGGCCGTGACGAGCCGGGCCCGTCCGGCCAGCTTCTTCGAGAGCTCGTACGGGCAGAGGTTCTCCTGCCGGCAGTACCCGTCGAACTCGCTCGGGGTCGCCGGCTTCTCGACGAACCGCTCGGTGAGCCGGTCGAGGTCCGACTGCACGACCCGGGCGTAGTAGGCGCACCCGTCCAGGTCGACGAGGTCGACCGGCCCCCCCTCGGGGAGCTCCGGGAGCTCCGTCGGCTCCACGAACGGTAGCCCGTCGGCGAAGGAGCGCTCCGTGGCCCGCTTCCGGTCCGCGCAGAGCTTGCCGTGCTCCTCGGCGGTCGCGCCCCGGATCTCGGAGGTCCCCTCGAGGAGGAGGCACCGGCGCTGGCGACCCTCGAGCCCGATCGCGAGGAACGGGCTCTCCGCGCGCCGCGAGATCGCCCGCGCCTCGGAGAGGACCTGGATCTCCTGCGCGTGGGTCCGCACGAGGTAGAGGACCCGGTGGTCGGCCGAGATCGCGTGCTCGAGCAGCGGGGCCAGCGTCGCGACGGTCTTCCCGGAGCCGGTGGCCGCATCGACGACCAGGGCCCCGCCCCGGCGCGTGGTCTCGGTCACGGCGCGCAGGATCTCGTCCTGGCCCGGGCGCACCCGGTACGGGAAGAACGCCGAGGACTCCGGGCCGTCGGAGGGCGTCGTACCGGATCCTCGCCGGAGGACCCGGAGCCGGACTCTTTAACCTAGGCCCGGAGCCGAAGGCCCGGGCCGCCCCCGATCAGCCGTAGGCGTAGCGGACGCCGTACGGGCCCCGGGGCATCTTCCAGGTGACGCTCCCCTGGTCGCACGCGATCGCGCAGGCCCCGCACTCGACGCAGTCCTCGTACCGGAAGACGAGGCGCCCCTCGATCCGCTGGTAGCACTGCGCCGGGCAGACGTTCGTGCAGAAGGAGTGCGGGCACTTCGCGCAGATCGCGGGCTTCACGGTGATGTGGGCCCGCTCCGGAGCGTCGGTGGCGTACCGGAGCGTCGCGAGGCGTCGCTTGATCTCGACGTAGCCGACCGGGGCCGCGGCGGGGGGCCCGGTCGCGGGCTCCGGGTCGCTCACGCCCACCGTCCCGCGACGAGCGCGGCCCGCAGGAGGGTCCGGCGGGAGACCTTCGATCGCCGTCGGACCCGGCGAATCGTCGGGACGACGCGGCTCTTCGGCCCGCCGGTCTCGGTCATCAGCTCGTGGGCCGCGGCGTTGAGGAGCCTCGGGATCCCCTGGGCGACCCCGGGGGCCTCCCGGTACCGGCGGCCGGAGCGGCGGACGCGGCGGAGCTCGTCGAGGAGGCCGTGGGCCACGAGATGCAGCCGGTACGTGCCGAGGCGCAGCGCCGAGGCGTCCTTGCTCGCGACCGCGTCCCGGGCCACCTCGGCGGCGATCTGGCCGCTGCGGATCGCGGCATCGATCCCGCGCAGCCGCGCGCCGCCGGCCGC
>JASHVI010000021.1 GCA_030039525.1 Thermoplasmata archaeon | reverse complement strand
GGACGCCGGGCGATCCGAGGACCGTCGAGGCGGCCGACCTTCTGGGACCGCAGGGGTACCACGAACTCGTCGGGGCGAGCTGCCGCGAGACCGAGATTGCCCGCCTCCAGGAACGGCTCACGCAGATCGGAGCGAACCCCGCCGAGTACGAGTGGTACTTCGACCTCCGCCGCCACGGGAACGTGCCCCACGCGGGCTTCGGGCTCGGCGTCGAGCGGTTCCTCCGCTTCGTCACCCGCCGCGAGCACATCCGCGACACGACGCCGTTCCCCCGGACCCCGTCGCGCCACACCCCCTGAGACGTCGCGGCCCCGCGCCTCGAATTTTGGGGGCAAGGTTCATCTGCGCGGGCTGAATCCGCCGCCCGTTCGGGTCTGTCGGGGCGAGCCGGGCGAGTGGCGGCGTTGGGAGATTCCGGCCGGGGCGAGCCGCGTCCCTCCTCCAAGTCGACGGGAAACCGCGCGGTCTCGGTGGACCGCCTCGCGCACGAAGGCATCCCCGAGGTCTGCGCCCTCTACAAGCGCGTCTGGGACCAGTTCCCGGAGCTCCCCGGGGACCGGGCCCGCGAGTGGACCCCCGGCCCGCTCGAGTTCACCAGCTGGATGGAGGGGGTCACCTACTTCGTCGCCCGCTCCGACGGCCACACGGTCGGCGCGATCGGGTGCGAGACGCGGGCCGGGAGCTGCCGGATCGTCCGGCTCGCGGTCGACCCGGACCACCGTCGGCAGGGGATCGCGACGGCGCTGACCCAGCAGGCCCTCGAGTGGGCCCGCCACGCGCGCTGCGGGTCGATCTGGGCGGACCCGCTCTCCCGGTTCACCGCCGCGGCGGCGCTCTTCCAGCGCCTGGGATTCTCGGAGTGCGGGGTCTTCCACCGCCACTTCCACAACGAGGATCTCAAGCTGTTCGAGAAGCTTCTCTGACCTCGGCGCGGGGCCCGCCCGTCGGTCGGCTCCGGCTCGCCCGGCCGACCCCGTTCCCGTGCACCTGCGCGAGGACCCTCAGCCGCCGGAGCGCGTCCTCCGGGTGCCCCCGGGCGAACTCGCGCGCGCCCCGCGCGAGCTCGGCGGCCTCGAGCTCGACGTGCGCGCCGTCGGCGCGCTCCCGGAGCAGCAGCTCCCCGTACTGTCGCACGTACTCCCGGAGCCCCGGCTCCAGCCGCTCGAGCGCCTCCGCCCGGAGGGTGCGGAGCCGCTGCTTCAGCGGCGCGAGCCGCCCGCTCCGCAGCTCCCGCTCGAGGTCCTCGGTGAGCTCGCTCGAGTCCTGCGGCGTCGGGAGCCCGAGCGCCTCCATGTCCCGGAGGAGCGAGACGAGCCGCTCGAGCTCCTCGCGGGCCTGGTCGAGGTGGCGCTCCTTCAGGGTCAGGACCCGGTCGACCTGCTGGAAGGCGGAGAGGGCCGGCGCGACCTCCCCCGCGCGGGCGGCGTGGATCACGTCCTCGATCTGCTCCCGCTCGAGCCGGCCGTCGACGGAGTAGGCCTCGAGCCGGGTCAGCCGGTTGCGGGTCTCCCGCTCCCAGACCTCGAGCGCGGCCACGAGGCGCTGCTGCGCGAGCCGCTCGACGCCCCGGACGATGTCGGCCCAGCCGTCGGCGTCGAGCCCCGAGCGCATCGCCTCCTCGGTCCAGGCGGGGAGCTGCGGCACCGTGACCCCGAGGGCCTGCGCCGCCTCCGACCACTGCCGGAGCTGGCCGACGCGCCGCCCCAGCTCGGTCGCCGGGGGCTCCGGCGAGGAGGCGGCGGGCGCCGCCGCGTGGGACCGGGGGGCCGGGGCGGGGGCCGACGCCGGAACGACCGGCGTCCCGCAGGCGGGGCAGCTCTCCACCCCCTCCGGGACCTCCTCCCCGCAGCGGGCGCAGTGCCTCCCCGGCTCGGTCACGGTCGGGCTCCGCGCCGGGAGATGCAGGGGGTGAGATTTGAACTCACGAACTCCTACGAGACCAGGACCTCAACCTGGCGCCTTTGACCAAGCTGGGCCACCCCTGCGCGGGGAGGCGTCGTGCGGCCATCTCCCTTAACCTTTGCCGCGCGGCCCCGACGCCGGCCGGCGGTTACCCCTCGTAGGGCGCTTCTCGGCCAAAAGCCTTTTTTGAACCACCCCGCTCGCGCGGCGGATGGCCGAACGGGAGGCGCCGCCTCCGGTCGGAGGGGGGGCGACGGTCTACATCGGGCCGAAGCCCACGATGACCTACGTCTTCCAGGTCGTCGCGCAGATCCACTCCGGGGCGACCCCGGTGGTCGTGAAGGCGCGGGGCAACGCGATCGCGAAGGCGGTCGACGTCGCCGAGGTGGTCCGCAAGCGGTTCCTCGAGGGGGCGATCGACCTCGGGGAGATCTCGATCGATACCGAGCGGCTCGTCAACCGCGAGGGGCGGGACGCGAACGTCTCGTCGATCGCGATCCCGCTCAGCCTGCGGCCGGGGGCGACGCTGCCGCCGCCGACGGCGCGCGGACCCTCCGGACCGCCGGAGCGCTCGGACGCTCCCGGGTGACCCAGGTCCCCGCGATCAGGTCCCCGAGCCGCTGGCCCTCCTCGGTCACCCCGATCGTGAGCGCGCTCGCCAGCGCGAGCACCGCGAGGCCGACGCCGGCGACGACGAGCACGTCCCGCAGGAAGGCGGCCGAACCGCCGTAGCCGGCCAGGGCCGACGCGGGGTTGGGGTGCGTCAGCACCGCGACCCCCAGCCCGACCCCGTAGGCGAGGATCGTCAGCGGGGCGATCCTCGGCAGGTTCCGGAGCCAGAGGGCGCGGGCGCCGGGCGGCCCGCCGCTCCGCGCCCGGACGACGAGCCCGAGGAGGCGCTTTCCCGGCGTCGCCCCGGTGACCGCCTCGAACCCGACGAAGTAGACGAGCCCCCAGCCGATCGCCCCGACCACCGCGGCGTCGAGCGCGATCCCGTTCAGCACGGGGGAGAGCGGCCCGGAGACCGAGCCGACGAGGGCGAGATCGATGGCCGCCGCGAGGAGGCCGAGGATCAGGAGATCGACGGCGAAGGCGAGGGAGCGCTGGAGGGCCGAGGGCCGCCACCGGTCCGTGAGGTGGTCCGCGGTCGCCACGAGCGCGCGGGCGGTGAGCCAGGAGCGGTACGCCTCCGAGCCGAGCGGGGCGGGCCGGCGCGCGGCGAAGCCGTCGAGGTTCGCCTGGTCGATCGGGACCCACGGCGGCACCGGTAGGCCGGCCCAGGGGGTCTTCGGATCCCCCGGAGGGAGGCCGGCGAAGCGGCGGGCCGTCGCGACCGCCTCGCGCGTGGCGCGCTGCGACTCCCGGACGGTGAGGCCGTAGCGCCCGTCGAGGCCGAGGAGCCAGGCGCGACGCAGGCGGCGCAGCGGGGAGGGAGGGGCGCGCTCCTCCCGGGGCGGCTGGGGCGTCGAGGGCCCCAGGAGCGCGACCACGCCGGTCGCCGCCGCGAGGGCGAGCAGGCCGCTCAGGTGGAGCAGGTCGAGGAGGCCGGCGCCCCCGATCGCGTAGAGGGCCGCGCTGTTCGGGAGGTAGAGCGGGGGCTGCCGGAGCACGTCGGCCCCGACGAGCGTGCCGAGCGTCGTCCCGGCGTAGGAGAGCGCCAGCGTCGGGCCGGGCCCGAGGCCCCCGGGACGGGCGAGGGCGAGCGCGGCGACCGCCCCGGCGATCGCCGGGATCAGGAGGTACGTCGGGAAGTTCGAGACGATCCCCGTCCCCGGGAGGCTGGCGGTGGTGAGGAAGGTCGCGAGTCCTACCGAGCCGAAGATCGCCAGCGCGGCGACCTCGACGCCCGAGTCCGACCGGAGGGGCCCCGCGCCGAGGGCGCGCAGGAGCCCGAGGAGGCCCGCGGGCAGGAGCAGCCCGACGGCCTCGAGGAGCAGCGCGAGCTCGGCGGGCAGGGGAACGAGCTCGGCCCCGAGCGCCAGCCCGGAGCCCAGCGCGATCACGATCCCGATCCGGGGGAGCGTACGTCGTGGGAACCGGGCGACGCGTCCGAGGAGCCAGATCGAGAGGAAGGCCGGGATGAGGCCCCCACCGACGTTGATCGCGAGGAGATCGGTCCGGTAGCCGAAGACGAGGACGTTCGCGAACTCGCCGAGGAGGGCCCCCGGGATGAGCAGCCAGAACGTGAGGCGGTCGAACCCCGCGCTGCGCGCGAGATCGACGTCGCAGTACGCCAGGAGGTAGACGAAGAGCCAGAGGAGCGCGGGCGCGGCGAAGTAGATGGCCGTCTCGAGGACGTCGAGGAGGAGCGTGGGGCCGTCGACCATCGGGCCGCCGGGGCCCGGCCCGTCGCGCACGCTCTAAAGGGTTTTCACGCAGGGCCCGCTCCCCGCCCCGATGGCACCGGGCCGCGTGGAGCAGGACTCGCTGGGAACGCGCGAGGTCGACGCGTCGGCGTACTACGGGATCCAGACGATCCGGGCCCGGGAGAACTTCCCGGTGAGCGGCCTACGGATCTCCCGGCACCTCGTGCGCTCCTACGGCTACCTGAAGCTCGCCTGCGCGCGCGCGAACGTCGAGCTCGGGGGCGTCGACGCGCGTCGGGGCGAGGCGATCCAGGCGGCCGCGAAGGAGCTCGCGGAGGGCCGGTTCGCCGACCAGTTCCTCGTCGACGTCTTCCAGGCCGGGGCCGGCACGAGCACGCACATGAACGTCAACGAGGTCCTCGCGAACCGGGCCCTCGAGATCCTCGGCAAGGCCCGGGGGGACTACGAGGAGCTCTCCCCGAACGACCACGTGAACCGGGGGCAGTCGACCAACGACACCTACCCGAGCGCGGCGCAGGTCGCCGTGCTCGTCGCCTTCTCCGAGCTCGTCCCGGCGGTCCGGATCCTGGTCGAGAGCCTCCGGAAGAAGGGCCGCGAGTTCGAGGGGCTCCCGAAGGCCGGCCGGACCCACCTGAAGGACGCCATGCCCGTGAGCCTCGGGGCGGAGTTCCACGCCTACGCCTCCGCGCTCGAGCACGTGCTCGAGGGCCTCCCCGCGGTCGAGCGGGCCCTCGCCGAGATCCCGCTCGGCGGCTCGGCGGTGGGGAGCGGGATCAACTCGAAGCCGGGGTTCCGGGCCCGCTCCGTCGCGCTCTACGCCGAGCTGACCGGCCGGGCGCTCGTGCCGGCCCGGGACCCGTTCGAGACGATGCAGAGCCGATGGCCCCTCGGGGCCGCGTCGGCCTGGCTCCGGGCCCTCGCGCAGGAGCTGGTGCGGATCGCCAACGACCTCCGGCTCCTGTCGAGCGGCCCGGCGACGGGCTTCGACGAGATCCGCCTGCCCGAGATCCAGCCGGGCTCCTCGATCATGCCGGCGAAGGTGAACCCCTCGGCGGCGGAGTGCCTCGACATGGTCGCCTTCCACGTCCAGGGCGCGGACCTCGCGACCTCGCTCGCGGTCCAGGCCGGCCAGCTCGAGATCAACGTGATGATGCCGCTCGCCGCCTTCGAGATCCTGTTCTCCGCGGAGATCCTCACCAACTACCTCCCGGTCTTCGCCCGCTCCTGCGTCGACGGGATCACGGCGAACGGGGCGGCGCTCGAGCGCTACCTCCTGCAGTCCACGGCCCTCGCCACCGTCCTCACGCCGAAGCTCGGCTACCTGAAGGTCGCCGAGGTGATCCACGAGTCGGCCCGGACCGGGGAGAGCGTCAAGGCGCTCCTCCTCCGCCACGGCCTCCTCGACGCGGCCGAGATCGAGCGGCTCCTCGGGCCGGAGGCGCTCTCCCAGCTGGCCCGGCCCGTCCCGTAGCCTCGGTCCCTCGGCGGGCTCAGCCGTCGGTCGTCGAGGCCGGCTCCGACCCCGCGACCGACCACGGCGGGGCGCCGAGCGGGGCGCTCCGCATCGACAGGAGCAGCCCGGCCCCGACCAGCATCCCGGCGAAGCCGACCGACATCGCGAACGAGGCCCCGGGGCTCCCCGAGCCGAAGGTGAAGGAGATCCCGGCCGCCGTGGCGAGGAGCGCGGACCCGAGCGCGAGCAGGCTCCCGAGGGTCGCCCGCGCCTCGTGGGCCCGGGAGGCCAGGGCCACCGCCCGGGCGCTGAGGCCGACGAGGAGGAGGGCGAGGACGATGTGCAGGAGGAGCACCGGACTGGACTCGAGGATCCGGACGAGCCCCTGCGAGGGCAGCACGACGTAGAGGTTCAGCGCCATGCCGAGCAGGAGCTGCACGACGAGCATCCCCAGCATCGGAGCCCCCAACCTCCCGAGCTCGTACCGGGCTCGGAGCGCCCGGCCCGCCGACGACGCGACGGCGGAGGATCCTCGGGCCCCGCTCATGCGAACCCCGCCAACCGTCCGCCGTCCACGCTCAGCGAGGCGCCGGTGACGTAGCTCGCCGCCGGCGAGCAGAGCCACAGCACCGCCTCGGCGACCTCCTCGGGCTCGCCGAGCCGCCGCAGGGGGACCGCCTGGCGGGCCCGCTCCCGGTACTCCTCGGGGGCGGCCTTCAGCCGGTGCGTGTCGATGGGGCCGGGCGCGACCGCGTTGACCCGGATCCCCTGCGAGGCGTAGTCGAGCGCCGCCGCCTTCGTCAGGCCGAGGATCGCGTGCTTGGCGGTGACGTAGGGGCCGCCGCCGGCGAACGCCGAGAACCCGGCGGTCGAGGACATATTGACGATCGCGCCGCCTCCCGCGTGGAGAAGGAGCGGGACCTCCTCGCGCAGCGCGAGGAAGGTCCCCTGGACGGTCACCCGCAGCACGCGCTCGAAGGCCTCCGGGGGCACCTCGGCGAGCGGGGTCGGGACGTGGCCCTCGCCGGCGTTGTTGAAGGCGCAGTCGAGCCGGCCGAACTCGCGGCGGATCCTCGC
>JASHVI010000020.1 GCA_030039525.1 Thermoplasmata archaeon | reverse complement strand
CGCCGCTCCCTCGGCCTCCCGGGCCGCGACCGCGCCCCCGCCCGGGGCCTCGGCGAGCCCGCCCCCCGCGGAGATCGCGGCCACCGAGGACGCCGCACCCGCCGCCGGTGCCGCGGGCCCCTCGATGAAGGCCTGCTCGAACTGCGGGAAGGAGATCCCGCCGGACTACCTCGTCTGTCCGTTCTGCGGCGCCGTGACCCGGTAGGACCGCCGCGTCCCGAACGCTCTTAAAGCGGGCTGCGTCGGCCGCCCGGGGTTCGCCTCGGGATGGCGGGGGACCAGGGGGTCGGCGCGCTCAAGATCGGCTGGGCCCGCGCCCACATGCCGATCCTCGAGGGGATCCGGCGGCGGTTCGAGTCGGAGCGCCCGCTCGAGGGCCGCACGGTCTCGATGGTCCTCCACGTCGAGGCGAAGACGTGCGCCCTCGCCCTCGCGGTCCGCGCCGGGGGGGCGAAGGTCCACCTCGCCGCGGGCAACCCGCTCTCCACCGACGATGACGCCGTGGCCGCGGTGGTCGCGGAGGGGGTCCCGACCCTGGCCCGCAAGGGGGAGCCGGTCGCCGAGTACCGCCGGAACGTCCAGGCGATGCTCGACGCGGGCCCGGACCTGCTCGTCGACGACGGGGGCGACCTCGTGGTGCTCGCCCACCAGCAGCGCCCGGACCGGGGCGGGATCCTCGGGAGCACGGAGGAGACCACCACCGGCATCCATCGCCTGAGGGCCCTGGAGCGCGACGGCAAGCTCCGGTGGCCGGCGGTCGACGTCAACGACTCGCCGATGAAGCACCTCTTCGACAACCGGTACGGCTGCGGCCAGTCGGTCCTGGACGGGATCTTCTCCGCGACCAACGTCCTCCTCGCCGGGCGCGTCGCCGTCGTCGCCGGCTACGGCTGGTCCGGCAAGGGCGTCGCCTCGCGCTTGCGGGGCATCGGGGCCGACGTGATCGTCACGGAGGTCGACCCGGTGCGCGCGCTCGAGGCCCGGCTGGAGGGGTTCCGGGTGATGCCGATGCTCGAGGCGGCCCGCGAGGCCGACCTGATCGTCACCGTCACCGGCGGCCGGGACATCGTCACGACCGAACATTTCAAGGTCCTGAAGGACGGCTGCCTCCTCGCGAACGCCGGGCACTTCGACATCGAGGTCTCCAAGGAGGCCCTCGAGGGCCTCGCCGTCTCCCACCGGACCGTCCGGCCCTCGGTCGAGGAGTACGCCTTCGCGGACGGCCGCCGGGCCTACCTCCTCGGGGAGGGGCGCCTCATCAACCTCGCCGCGGGCCAGGGCCACCCGGTGGAGATCATGGACCTCTCCTTCTCCCTGCAGGCGCTCAGCGTCGAGCACCTCGCCCGCCACGGGAAAAAGCTCCCGATCTCGGTCCTCCCCGTGCCGCCGGAGCTCGACCGCGCCGTGGCGGAGGCCGCGCTCGGCCCGCTCGGCGCCCGGATCGACGCCCAGACGCCGGCGCAGGCGAGGTACTTCCAGAGCTGGCAGGAGGGCATGTGACGGGGAAGGTGCCGGAGGACCGGCGGTACACGGCGAGCCACGAGTGGGTGCGGAGCGAGGAGGGGGGGCTCACGATCGGCATCAGCGACCACGCGCAGTCGGAGCTCACCGACATCGTCTTCGTCGACCTCCCCGCCGTCGGCCGGGAGGTGAAGGCCGGCGAGAGCGTCCTCGTCCTCGAGTCGGTGAAGACCGTCGCCGACGTCTACGCGCCCGCCCCCGGGCGGATCGCCGCGGTGAACGACGGGCTCAAGGCCCACCCCGAGTGGATCAACCAGGACCCGTACGGGAAGGGCTGGATCTACCGCCTGCAGCCCACCGGCGAGGCGACCGGACTCCTCGACGCCCGGGCGTACGCCGCGAAGACCGGGCCCCCGGCGGCTCCGTAGGCTCGCGCCGGCGCGGCCGGCTACCGTCCGACGAACTTCGGGGTCCGGCGCTCCCGGAAGGCGGCCATCCCCTCGGTGCGGTCCTCGGTCGTGAAGGTCTTCGCCGCGGACTCGCCCTCGAGCCGGAGCGCCTCCTCGAGCGAGCCCTCGAGCCCCCGGTCGATCACCTGCTTCACCCACTCGACCGCGAGCGGCGCCTTCTGGGCGATCCCCTCCGCGAGGGCCTGGGTCTCGTCGCGGGCGCTCCGCTCCGACAGGACCCGGGTGACGAGGCCGATCCGGGCCGCCTCGACCGCGGGGATCGGCTCGGCGGTGAAGACGAGCTGCTTCGCCGCCGCGGGTCCGACGAGGCGGGCGAGCCGCGAGGCGCCGCCGAAGCCCGGGTGGATGCCGAGCCCGACCTCCGGAAGGCCGAGCTTCGCCCCCTCGGTGGCGAGCAGGAGATCGGCGGCGAGGGCGAGCTCGAGCCCCCCGCCGAGGGCGTACCCCTCCACGAGGGCGAGCACGGGCGTGCGGAACCGGGCGATCTTGGCGCAGACGGCCTGGCCCCGGAAGCCGAAGGCGCGCCCCTCGGCCTCCCCCTTCGTCGCCATCTCCGCGATGTCGGCCCCCGCGGCGAAGACCGGCGAGGAGCCGGCGAGGACCACCGCGCGCACGTCCCGGTCCGCGGCGAGCCCGTCGAAGGCCGCCTCGAGCTGGTCGAGCACCGCGGAGCTGATCGAGTTGAGGACCTCCGGCCGGTCGAGGAGGACCCAGGCGACCGGTCCCCGCCGCTCGACCCGGACCACCCGGAGGGGCCAGGTCGGCACGCCGAGCGCGTCGGCCTCGTCGAGCGTCTTCGCGACCGGGAACGCCGCCCCCCAGCCGCGCGCGTACTCCGCGACCAGGCGGTGCGCCTCGGGGATCCCGGCGTCGTTGATCAGCGCGAACGGGCCCTTCGCCCACCGGAGGCCGACGACCGCGCCCCGGTCGGTCGCCTCCGCCGAGGCGACGCCCTCCTCCACGAGCCGGGTCGCGATCCCGAAGACGAGGCC
>JASHVI010000177.1 GCA_030039525.1 Thermoplasmata archaeon | reverse complement strand
AACGGCGCGACGTACGCGATCTCCTTCACCATCACGGTGACGACCCCGCCGGAGCGGCGCGAGACCGAGTCGTAGTTTCTCTCGCGCCCGAGTCCGCTCCCGCGCGGGCGGGGGCTCCCGGGCCGCGGGAGACCCGCGCGACGGACCCCCGCGGTTCCGGGACCCCGGAGGGACGCGAGAGGAGGCGGACCCCTCCGAGAGCCCTCGGACGCCGGCCTCCGTAGCGCACGACGCTCGCCTCGATCTCCGCGGCGGGGAGACTCGATCGGAGGGACTCGGGGCTCCACCCTCGAACGAAATCTACTTGTTCTCTCTCCGGGACGTCGAGCCGGCGCCCATGGCGACCGTGAATCCTACTTCTCACCGGAGGGCCCAGGGCTCTCCGACCCCCGCCGGGCCCGCCCCGTTACCGACCCAGCACCTCCCGCCGCGGTGGAGCCCCAAGCGCCTCACCCCGTCGCTGCCCCTCGGGGTCGCCGTCCTCTCCGTCGGCCTCGCGGCCGTCGGACTCGTGCTGTTCCTCTCCGGGGCGCTCATCTTCCTGAACACCTACATCCCGCAGTCGGTCCCCTCGGCGCTGCTGATCCTTCCCTCCGTCGACCCCCTCGGCGCGGCGATCCTCCTCCTCGTCGGGACGGTCCTCGTCGGCCTGGCGAACGCCCTGTGGCACCAGGAGCTCTGGGCCCTCTATCTCACGGTCGGCGCCCTGTTCGCCGGCGAGGCCTATCTGTTCTTCACGGCGACGATCACGGTGCTCTTCGTCCTGCTCCTCATCGTGTTCGTCTACCTCCTCGCGGTCCGTCAGCACTTCTACTGACCGATGCGGGTCCTGCTCGCGCAGCTCGATCCGGCCCCCGGCGACGTGCCCCGGAACCTCGCGACGCTCGAGCGGACGGTCCGGGAGCGCTCCGCGGGGCTCTACGTCTTTCCCGAGCTGTTCCTCAGCGGGTATCGGGTGGGTGACGCCTTCCACCGGCTCGCGCTACCGGAGGGAGGCGAGGCCTTGGGACGGCTGGGAGCGCTGGCGCGCGAGCGCGCGGCGACCATCGTCGTCGGGGCGCCCGTGCGGCACGCGCGCGCCGGGGAGCTCCGGAACGCCTCGATCGTCGCCGGACCGGACGGCTCGGTCTCGGTCCAGGGGAAGCGGTTCCTGCCGACGTACGGCCCCTTCGAGGAGGGCACCATCTTCACGCCGGAGCACGCCTCGGCGCCGGTCGCGCTGCCGGGGATGCGCGTCGGGACGGAGATCTGCTACGACGCCTTCTTCCCGGAGGTCTCCCGCGAGCTCGCGCTCGCCGGCGCGGACCTCCTCGTCATCCCGTCGGCGGCCCCGGTGACCTCCCGGGCCCTCTTCGACCGGGTGCTCCCGGCCCGGGCGGTCGAGAACGCGCTGCCCGTTCTCTACGTCAACCGGGTCGGCGTGGAGGACGGCATCGTCTTCGGCGGAGGCTCGGTCGCCCTCGACGCTCGCGGGAGCCCGATCGCGGCTCCCGACCCCGGGGCGCGGGGGGCGGAGGCCCTCCTCGAGGCCGACCTCGACCTCGCGGAGGCCGGGCGATGGAGGCCGTTCCGGCCGGTCCTCCGGGACGTCGCTCGGGCCGGTCCCCCCCCGAAGAACCCCGCCGGGTGACGCGGGCGGCCCGTCGGGCCCGGCGCCCACCGACCGACTCCAACGCGTCGCTTAATACCGAGGGGACCGGCTCGAGGCGCGTGCCCCCCCGGACGCTCGCGCAGGAGCTCGCGGCGAAGCAGCGCGAGATCTCCGTCGCGGAGTTCTTCGAGAGGAACCGGCAGATCCTGGGATTCGACAATCCGATCCGGGCGCTCCTCACGACGGTGAAGGAGGGGGTCGACAACTCGCTCGACGCCTGCGAGGAGGCTCGCGTGCTGCCCGAGGTCGTCGTCGAGATCTCCCGGGAGGGCGAGGACCGCCTGAAGGTCGCGGTCGCGGACAACGGACCCGGGATCCTCCGGAAGGAGATCCCGAACGTCTTCGGCCGCCTCCTCTACGGCTCGCGGTTCCACGCGAACCGGCAGTCCCGGGGCCAGCAGGGCATCGGGATCTCGGCGGCGGTGCTCTACGCCGGACTCACCACCGCCCGGCCGGTCCGGATCACGAGCAAGGTCGCGGAGGAGGAGGCGGCGCACGTCGTCGACCTCCTGTTGGACACCCAGAAGAACCAGCCCCGGCTCGTCGGCGAGGACCTCGTCCTCTGGGACCGTCCGAGCGGGACCCGTGTCGAGCTGATCCTGAAGGCGCGCTACCAGCGGGGCCGCCAATCGCCGTTCGAGTACCTGAAGGGGACGGCCATCGTCAATCCGCACGCCCGGTTCGTCCTCGTCGAACCCGACGGCACGCGGATCACCTACGAGCGGGCCGCGACCGAGCTTCCGCCGGTGCCCGTCGAGACGGCGCCCCACCCGTACGGGCTCGAGCTCGGCGAGCTCGGCTCGCTGCTGAAGCGCTCGGGCCGCCCGACGCTCTCGGAGCTCCTGACCCGGGACCTCGCGGGGGTCCCGCCGCGCGCCGCGCGGGAGATCCTGCTGAAGGCCGGGCTCACGGGGAAGGAGGCCCCCCCGGGCCTGCACGGCGAGGCGCTGGAGCGCCTGCTCGGCGCGCTCCACTCGGTCTCGCTCGTCGCCCCCTCGGCGGAGTCGCTCTCGCCGATCGGGCCGATGCTGATCAAGCGGGGCCTCCGCAACGTCCTCGACGAGACGCGGCCGGAGTTCTACGCGCCCCCGGTGAGCCGGGCCCCGAAGGTCCGCGGCGGGTTCCCGTTCCTGGTCGAGGTCGGCCTGGTCTACGGGGGCGGACTGCCGTCGGACCAGGCGATCCAGCTCCTCCGGTTCGCGAACCGGGTCCCGCTGCTCTTCCAGCAGGGGGCCTGCGCGATCACGAGCGCGGTGCAGGAGCTCGACTGGCGGCGGTACGGCCTCGAGCAGAAGGGCGGCTCGGGCCTCCCGATCGGTCCCGCCCTCCTGCTGGTCCACGTCGCGTCGACGAAGATCCCGTTCACGAGCGAGGCGAAGGAGGCCCTCGCCGAGGACCCGGAGATCGCGAAGGAGCTGACCCTGGCCGTCCAAGCCGCCGCCCGGCACCTGAAGGTCCACCTCTCCCGCCGGACGCGGCGGGCCTTCGCGGAGGAGAAGTTCGCGATCATCCAGAAGATCCTGCCGAAGCTCGCGGCGAAGACGAGCTCGCTCTCGGGTCGGCCGGTCCCCGATCTGACGGCGGTCGTCACCAAGATCATGGACATCGTCTACGTCGCCGCGACGGCCCCCGCCGAGGAGAAGGGCCGCGCGATCGTCGTGGAGTTCACGAACTACACGCCGAGGGCGAGGGTCCTCGAGACGTTCGTCGAGCTGCCCCCGGCGCTCCTCCCGCTCCTCTCCTTCGAGCCGACCCCGGACGGCACCGACCTGCCGCTCGGCCGCGCCTGGTGGACCCTCGAGAAGCTGGCGCCGAACGCGCGCTGCCAGATCCGCGTCCGCCTCGGACCGGGGGCCGAGGCCGATCCCTCCGACCTCGAGTGGTTCGTGGCGGGCGTCGACGAGGCCCACCTGCTCGGCGCCGACACCCTGCCGGGGGACTGGGACGTCCGGCTCCCGAAGGCGGTGATCGAGGCCGCGGAGGCGGCCGCGTCGGGGGGCCCCGAGACCGGCGCCGGTGGGGAGGAAGGGGAGGTGGACTACGATGCCGCCGAAGCGAAAGGCCGCGAAGAGGACGACAGCTGAGCCCGCCGAGCGCGCGACGGCCGAGGTCCTGAAGCCGACCCTCGAGCTGGCCGGCGCCATCCAGGGGCAGCTGGAGAAGGGGGAGATCCCCCGGATGCGGCTCCCGCTGCGCACGAAGCAGAACATCCAGTTCCAGTCGCGCGACGGGGTCTGGCGGCTCGGGCGGACGCTCGGCACGCGCAGCGCCCGGAAGCTCGACGGGGCGCTGATGCTCCTCCGGACGTTCTACCTGGTCGATTTCATCAACGAGATGGCCCACGAGAACAAGACGTCGACCCTCCGGGAGCTCTACTACATCAGCGAGGGCTGGGAGGAGTCGAAGTTCCACTCGGAGGACGAGTCGAACCTCCTCATCGAGGACCTCGAGGTCCTCTGCGAGCGGCTCCGGGAGGACTTCCGTCTCCACCCCGAGGAGAACGGGGCCAGCGTCATCGGCGATCTCACGATCTCCGAGACGAACCGCAAGGGGATCGTCAAGAAGATCCACTGCAAGGACGACGTCGGCGACGGCGGGTACGCGCTCCCCTTCAACGTCGAGAAGGAGAAGCTGAAGCTCCTCTCGACGGGCGCGAAGTTCGTGATCGCGATCGAGTGCGGAGGCATGGTCGACCGGCTCGCCGAGAACGGCTTCGACGAGGCCCACGACGCGATCCTCCTGCACCTGAAGGGCCAGCCGGCCCGGTCCACCCGGCGCTTCCTGAAGCGCCTCAACGAGGAGCTGAAGCTCCCCGTGGTGGTCTTCACCGACGGCGATCCCTGGTCGTTCCGGATCTT
>JASHVI010000176.1 GCA_030039525.1 Thermoplasmata archaeon | reverse complement strand
GGTGGGGAGGTCGAGGCCCCGGAGGCGACCCACGAGGTCGAGGGTCTCGAGGACCGTCCGGGTCGGATACGGCTCCGGGGTCTCGATGACGGCGCCCACATCCCAGAGGGCCCGCTTCAGGTCGTCGCGGGGGTCGAGCCCGTTGAGCAGCGCCCGCCCCGAGGTCGGCCGCAGCAGGCCGACGAGGAGCTTGAGGGTCGTGGTCTTGCCGGCCCCGTTCGGGCCGAGGTACCCGACGATCCGGGGCCCCTCGAAGCGGAACGTGACGTCGTCGAGCGCCGGCCGGCCGGTCCGGTAGGCCTTGGTGAGCCCCTGGGCCTCGACCGAGGGCCCGGTCACGCGGTGGACTCCTTGTGGTAGTAGAGCGCGACGCTGAGCACCGAGAAGACCGCGAGGTAGGCGACCATGATGATCGCCCCCTCGCCGACGTACGCGCTCCAGAGCGTGTAGTACTGGTCCTCCCCGAGGGGGATCGGCTGGTAGTGCACGAAGTCGGTGTCGAGCGCGGCCGCCATCGCCCCTCCGGCGTAGGTGAACGACCACCAGGGCTCGAGGCCGGCGAGCTCCACCGTGCTCTGGAGCGTCGTGAACCCGGCGTAGAGCGCCAGCACCGTGACGAGGACCCCGGTCGCCGGCGAGCGGAAGAAGGCGCTGAAGGTGAACGCGACGCTGAGCGCGGCGATCGTGAAGAGGATCGCGAGCCCGAGCGACTCGGCGATCCGATCCCACGGGAGCGTGCTGCCCCCGAAGAAGTAGGCGGCCCCGAGGATGCCGATCGCGTAGTACGCGAGGATGATCAGGAGCGTGGCGACGGTGGCGGCCGCGTAGCGCCCCGCCAGCAGCGTCCCCCGGCGCGTCGGGAGGCTGAGCATGAAGTAGCCGGCCCCCGTCGAGAAGTCGACGCTGAGGGCGTCCCCCCCGAAGAACGCGGCGGCGAGGACGACCCAGAGCCCGGCGTAGTCGAGGAAGTTGGAGAGGTACTCGGCGGGCCGGTTGAGCTGCGCGATGCGGACCGCCGGCGCGCCGGCGCTGACCTCGAAGGCCAGGGTGAGCGCCGAGATGAGCCCGACGAATCCGAGGAGCCCGAGGAAGCGGTACGTTCGGACGTAGTGGCCCAGCTGATGGCGGGCCACCACCCACCACTGGCTGAGGTCCCCCACCTCGGACCGCTTCGGCCGCTCGAAGACGCCGGGAGCCCCCACCGCCGCTGTCGCCATCTGCCTCCGCCGTTTCGGGGCCCGGGCGCGCCTCGGCCCGTACGCGAGCGCCGGGTAAAGTGTCGAGGGCCCTCAAAGCCGAATCGGCGGAGGGGCAGGACGGCCGTCGCGGCGCTCCGGGGCCCGGACCGGGCGGGGTCGCTCAGTTCGAGAGGTACCGCCGCTCGACCGCCGCGATGTGGGGGTCCGGCGACCCCTGGTCGACGATCTCCTCGATCCGGCCCTCGGCGTCGAGCAGGAACGTGACGCGACGGGCCCGTCCGCTCTCCCGGAGGACGCCGTACGATTGCGCGACCTTCTTCGAGGTGTCGGCGACGAGCGGGAAGGGGAGGGCGCACTTCTCCGCGAAGGCCTGCTGGTCGCCGACGGTGTCGGTGCTCACCCCGATGACCTTCACGCCCTTCGCCTCGAGCCGGGGGACGAGGTCCCGGAGCTTCTTCGACTCGATCGTGCATCCGGGGGTGTCCGCGGCCGGATAGAAGTACAGCACGACCCGCCCCCCGCGCTGCTCCCTCAGACGGACGCGTCCCTGCGAGCTCTCCTCGTCGAACTCCGGCGCCGGTTGACCGACCGCGAGCATGGCGCGTCCACTCCGGCGCTCTACATAGGGCTCGCCCTGCGCCAGACCCGGGAGCCCCCGCGAGGGGTTTTCCCGAGATCGGCCTCCGGGAGCCGTGGCGGTCTCCCCGGACGGCGGTGCCCTCCACGAGCCGACCACCCCGCTCGACCGACGCCCCGAGGAGGTCCGCGAAGGATTCCAGGAAGCGGGGGGCCTGCGCCTGAGGTACCTCGAGGGGGGCCGAGGCTCCGGCCTTCCGCTGCTCCTGCTGCACGGCTGGCCGACCTGGAGCGAGGTCTGGCTACCGGTCGCTCGACGACTCGGCTCCGCCCACCCGTGGCGGGCGCTCGACCTGCCGTGCCAGGGCGGTAGCGATCTCCTTCCGGGACGCTCCCGGACCCTTCCCGAGTACCGCGCCGCGCTGCGAGCGGCGGTCGACGCCATGCCCTGGCCGCGCTTCGGCCTCGTCGGCAACTCCATGGGGGGGACCCTCGCTCTGATGCTCGCCCTCGACCGCCCGGAGCGGATCGCCTCCGTCGCCGTGCTCGACGCGGCCGGCCTCACGCCGAAGCTCCCGGGACGGACCGCGAGGATGTACCTCCCGTTCCTCCTCCCCTCGCTCTTCGCGGCGCCCGGACCGGCCCGGGTCCGCAGGCTGCTCGTCCGTGCCGTGTTCCACGATCCGCGATTCGCCGAGGGGGCCTGGACCGACGCGATGGTCCGCGGCTGGGCCGACCGACCGCGTCGTCGGGCGTTGATCGCCACCGCCTTCGCCCTGCGCCGGCCCGACGCCTCCGTCGCCGGCGTCCTCGAGCGGCTTCGGCTCCCCGTGCTCATCGCCTCGGGGCGGCAGGACCCGCAGTTTCCCTGGCCCTCCGCACAGGCCGCCGCCGGCCGGGTCCCCGGAGCGCGGTTCGAGCTCCTCGACGCCGCCGGCCACTTTCCGATGGTCGAACAGCCCGATGCCGTGTCGGCGATCCTCTCCTCCTTCTTCTCCGCCTCGCGGGGATCGGACTAGGACTCCCGCGGCCCCGTACGCCGCCTCCCGACGCGCCCGGACTCTCGGCCCGCCGGGGTCGTTGGGACCTCGAAGCGCGGACCGAGGGTCCGATAAACCCCCAGAGCGCTCCATCCGGCGGGATGCCGCCGTACCGATGGGGGATCGTCGCCGCGATCCTGGTCGCGGCGGCCCTCGTCACGTCCTACTTTGTCGTGCTGCCGCTGTTCCACCATTCGGCCGGGGGCGGCCCCTCTCGAACCTCGTGCTGCGTCGGGTCCGTGTTCGGGTCTCCCCAGAACCTCACCGTGTTGCCATCGGCGCTCGCCGGCCCCATCCCGAGCTCCTACTTCGGGGTCGACCTACGCGTGGAGTACCCCCCGACCGGGTCTCCCGGCGTCAACCTCTCCGGAACGCCGATCCACTGGGTCCGCTGGCCCGGGGGCGATGTCGGGGAGCGACTCGACGCCCTCAACGACCGGATCTACAACGAGAACGGCTCGATCACCTCCGACCCGACGACCCTCACCGCCTTCGTGAGCTGGTGCAAGTCGGTCGGCTGCGGCGCGATCATCCAGCTCCCCACCGAGATCGACGACCCCTCCTACGCCGCCTCCGAGGTGCAGTACATCGCCCAGCAGCTCGACTTCACGCCCGAGTACTACGAGCTCGGGAACGAGCCGGCGCTCTGGACGCACTTCGAGATCCCCTGGGCGGACTGGAACGCGAGCCAGGAGGTCAACGCCACTCCGTCGGCGTACGCCGAGGTCGTCGTCCAGTACGTCCAGGAGATCCACGCGGTCGACCCGTCGGCGCGGATCCTCGGGCTCGGGGGCCTCGGCACCGGCGCGTACGGGGAGACGACCTGGATCCGGGCGATCGCCGAGGCCGCGGGGACCGAAGTCGCCGGCTACTCGGTCCACGTCTACCCCGCGGGAGGGACGACGAACGCGACGGCGAGCCTCGGGGCCTTCTTCGACAGCCTGACGGACGCGAGCAGCATCTCTTCGCGCATCCCCCCGGACCGGGCCGCCCTGGCCTCGGCCTGTCCGAGCTGCGCCGACGAGCCGTTCCTCGTGACGGAGCTGGGCTCGGGGAACGCCGGAGGCCCCTACGACGGGCTCATGGCGTCGTACGCGGAGGTCCCGTACATCGCGGCGCTGCTCATCCAGGGCCTCGAGCAGAACGTCACGAACACCGACCTCTTCGCCTACGAGTCGACGTACAATGGCTCCTTCTACACGCCTCCCTCCAGCGCGCCCCATCCGGTCGAGCTGCTCTACGCGGACCTCCTGCCCCTCCTGGGCGAGGAGCGCGTCGTCGTCTCCCCCAGCGCCGTGGTCCCCGGATTCTACACGGTCGCCACGACGGGCGGGCCGGGCGGGGCGCTCACGGTCCTCGCGGTCAACGCGGGGAACACCACCCTCGAGCTCTCGTGCTCCCCCCGAGCGGATACTGGCCTCCCGAGCTCGAGGAGCACTGGACCCCGAACGCGTCGGCGCCCACCGAGGTCGTGCCGACCTCGGGCGAGGACTACATGCTGCCGATGGCGCCGGAGGCGGTCGACCTCTTCGAGTTCCCGAAGGCCCCGGCCGCGGTCGCTTCCCTCTCGGAGGCCTCCCCGCAGGGCCCGACCGGCGCCGCCCGAGAGCTCGCCTACGTCTCGCCGACGGTCACGAGGGTCTCGGTGCCGTGGATCCCCGGGATCCTCCGGATCCGGTGGACGACCACGTCGAGCGCCTCGTTCACGTGCCCCGCCTGGATCTTCACGATGAGGTCGAACGGGCCGGTGACGGCCTCGACCTCGACGACGTGGGGGACGGCCCGGACCTTCTTCAGGACCTCCTCGAGGCGGCCGACCTCGGTCTCCACCAAGAGGTAGAGGGTCTCCATTCGAAGGGCCCCGGCCTCATGGGCCGGAAGCCCACTTGAAGGTAACGAGAGCCTCCGCCGCGCCCAAAGACTTAAACTCGGCCCACCGGGCCCCGGAGGTCGATGGGGCTCCGGCTCCTCGACACCCTCACCGGACTCCCCCGGAGCGTCCCGCAGCGCGCCGGACGCGCGACGACGCTCTACGTCTGCGGCCCGACCGTCTACGACGGCGCCCACGTCGGGCACGCCCGGACCTACCTGTACTTCGACGTCGTGCGCCGGGTCCTCGAGGCCGACGGGACCCGGGTCCGGCACGTCATGAACGTCACCGACTTCGAGGACAAGATCACCGACCGGGCGGTCTCGCTCGGTCAGACCTGGAAGGAGCTCGCCCGCACCGAGGAGGCCCGGTTCTTCGAGGACCTCGGGCGGCTGCGCGTCCTGCCGCCGCACGTCCACCCCCGGGCGAGCGCCTTCGTCCCGCGGATGATCCGCGTCGTGCGGGCGCTCGAGCGCCGGGGACGGGCCCGGTGGGAGGGGGACAGCCTGCTCTACGTCCCCAAGCCCCGGCCCGACCGGCGGAACTTCCGCGTCGGATCGGAGCTCGCCCGCCACGTGGTGAGCGACTCCCCGACGGCGGCGGCCGAGGTCGAGCGCAAGGGGCGGGAGTTCCTGCTGTGGCGCCGCCAGCTCTCCCCGAGCGCGTCGTGGCCGAGCCCCTTTGGCCAGGGGGCCCCGGGCTGGCACCTCGAGTGCTACGCGATGGCCGAACGGTACCTCGGGATCCCGGTGGACCTCCACGGCGGGGGAACGGACCTCGTCTTTCCGCACCACTACGATGAGAACGAGGTCGCGCTGACGCTGCGGGGCGTTCGGTTCGCCCGGCAGTACCTGCACACCGGCTTCGTCACGGAGGGCGGGGAGAAGATGTCGAAATCGACCGGGCACCTCGTGCCCCTGCGGCCCGAGCTGGAGCGCTTCGGCCCCGACGCCCTCCGATGGTACCTGCTCGCTCCCCCGTTCCACCGGCGCCTCGAGTGGAACGCCGCCGACCTCCGGTCGGCTGCGGAGCGCTGGGAGCGAACGGCCGCGGCGCTGCGGGGATCGGTGCCGGCCGGCGCGGGCGGCAGCGTGCCGGAGTCGGCGCTCGCCCGGGCCGAGGCGGGGGTCGAGGCCGCGCTCCACGAGGGCCTCGCGGTGGGCCGCGCCTTCACGGTCCTCGAGCGGCTGGCCGGGTCGATCCGGGCCGCCGGGAACCCCCGGTTCCCTCGGGGGAGCCGACGCCGGGTCCGGTCCTTCCTGGCCTCCGTCGACCGCCGGCTCGGGCTCGCCCTCTCCAAGGGGCTCTAGGCGGGCCGCCGCGCCTACTCGGCGCGGTCGATGAGGAGGCTGAGGCCGTTGCCGCCGCCCATGCAGAGCGTCGCGAGCCCCCGGTGCGTTCCCGAGCGCCGCAGCTCGTGGAGCAGCGTCACGACGATCCGTGCGCCGCTGGCCCCGATCGGGTGGCCGAGCGCGACCGCCCCCCCGTGGACGTTGAACTGCTTCTCCGTAAACCCGAAGGCCCGCTGCACCGCGATCGACGCCGACGCGAGGGCCTCGTTGTGCTCGACGCGGTCGATCTCGGAGGGACTGACGCCGACGCGCGCCAGGTGGGCCCGGACGGTGGGGATCGGGGCCTCCATCACCCGGGACGGCTCGACGCCCCCGACCTCGTGGCTGTGGACCCAGGCGAGCGGGGCCAGCCCCTTCGCCTCCACGGCCGCCTCGCTCGCCAGCAGCAGCGACGCGGCCCCGTCGGAGAGCTGGGAGGAGTTGCCGGCCGTGAGGACCCCGTCCGGCCGGAACGGCGGCTTCAGCTTCGCGAGCCCCTCGAGGGTCGTCGCCCCCCGCGGGCCCTCGTCCATGGTGAGCCCCGGTCCGGCGGGCGTCATCGCCTCCGGAACGGGGACCGTCTCGCCCTGGAAGGTCCCGTCGGCGGAGGCCCGCGCCGCCTCCCGGTGGCTCCGAACGGCGAAAGCGTCGACCTCCGCCCGCGAGAGGCCGAGGCTCTTCGCGATGCGCTCCCCGGCGAGGCCCATCTGCTCGTGCTCGCCGTAGGCGTCGAGGAGGGCGTCGCGCTGCATCGCGTCGTCCAGCGTCGAGGCCCCGAAGTGGAGCCCCCAGCGGGCCGCGGCGGGGACGAGGTACGGGGCGCCCGACATGCTCTCCATCCCGCCGACGGCGACCATCTCGAAGGCCCCGGCCTGGATCTCGGCGACGCCGAGGAGGAGCGCCTTCAGCCCCGAGCCGCAGACCATGTTGACCGTCACGGCGCCGGAGCGGTCCGGGACCCCCGACGCCCGGGCCACCTGCCGCGCGGGATTCTGGCCGCAGCCGGCCTGGATGCAGTGGCCGAACACGACCTCCCGGATCTCGTCCGGCGCGACGTGCGCCCGTTCGAGGGCGCTGCGGAGCGCCAGCGCTCCGAGGTCGACGGCCCGGACCCCCCGGAGACGGCCCCCGTACTTGCCGATCGGGGTCCGGACCGCCGAGAGGATGGCCACGCGGGGCGGCGGGGCGCTCACGCCCGAGAGACCGGAGCGGGGGTTATAGGGTCGCGCTGGTGCCGGCGCCTTCCCGAGGTCCTGGGAGCCCGGGGTCGGACCCGGGGCGGGCTAGTCCTCTTCGACCCGGGGCGCGAGGAGGAAGCGGCCCTCCCCCTTCCCGCCGGCCATCGCGAAGTCGATCTTCAGCGGGTACTCGTTCCCGACGTGCAGCGTCACGTCGTCGCTGGTGGTGATCGACTTCACCATGCTCGAGAAGAAGTCGAGCGGGTACATGCTCTTCACCGGCTCCTTGACGTCGAGCCGGGTCAGTCCGTCCTTCGGGAGCCGCATGTCGACGCGGTCGGTCTCCCCCTCCGAGTGCATCGTGAACCCCTCCGGGTCGAGAGTGAGGGTGACGTGGTCGCTGATGCTCTCCGAGCCCCGGATCCCCTGGCGGAGCTCCTCCATCCGGACGACCGCGACCCCGGGCGGCGTGACGTTCGGGACCTTCGGGTCCGTGATGCCGGCCGGGTCGACGATCGACATGTGGCGGGTGACCTTCCCCGCCTTCACGACGAGCTTGTTCTTGCCGCCGTCGTACTGGAGCTCGAGGACCTCGCCGGGCTTCGCGAGCCGAAGGACCTCCTTCAGCTTCTCGACGTCCAGCCCGAGCTCCGTCGGCTCCCCGGAGAACTCGTCGAAGGCCCCCTGGTTCAGCTTGAGCACGAGCATCGCGACGTGGGACGGGTCCACCGCCTTCACGTCGATGCCGTCCTTGGAGACCGTGATCTTGACCTCGGTCACGAGGGTGGAGATGACCTCCACCAGCTCGCGGAGCACCTCCATTTTCAGGCGGGCTTTGAACATCGAGGGCCTCGGGGCGGTGCCACACGGGGCCCCTCCATAAAGCTTGTCGGCGCGGGCGGGGGTGGGGCGGGCCGCCTTGAGGTCCGGCCGCGCTCCGCCCGGACCCGCCGGGGCCGAGAGCGCGCGCCACGCCCTCGGCCGGCCGTCGCCGGGCGCCACCGCTTTCTCAGGGGTCGGCGTGGTCCGGAGATGACCGAGCTGCTCTACCCGGTCGACACGGACTCGGGATACGTGCGGCGATTCACGGCGCGCGTCGAGGCGCTGCCTCCCGGCGCGGTGGTCCTGGACCGGACGTTCTTCTACCCGGGCGGCGGGGGTCAGCCCCCGGACCGGGGCCTCCTCCACCTCGCCGACGCGGCGCCGATCGGGATCGCCGACGTCTCCCGCACCTCGGGAACCGTCCTGCACCGGGTGGCCCGGGGGCGCGGACCGAACGCGCGACCCGCCCGGGTCGGAGAGACGATCGAGGGCGAGATCGACTGGGACCGACGGTTCCGCCACATGCGCCTCCACACGGCGCAGCACCTCGCGAGCGCCCTCCTGTTCTCCCGAGCGGGCCTGAGGACCCGGAAGGCGACGCTCGGCGGTTCGGAGGCGACGATCGATCTGGAGGGGACGGCGCCCGACGTGGGAGAGGGCGCGGCGTGGGTCGAGGAGTTCCGGGAGATCGTGCGCGCGGGCCGACCGGTGCGGGTCCGGCACCTTCCCCGCGCGGAGTACGAGCGGAGCCCGTCGCCGCGATCGGGACTGATCGCGCTCCCGCCCGGCATCGAGGAGGTCCGGGTCATCGAGATCGACGGGGCCGACGCCTCCCCCTGCGGCGGGACCCACCTTCGCAGCACCGGGGAGATCGGCGGGGTACGGTTCGACCGGCCGGGCGGGGCTCCGCCGGAGCGGGTGCACCTCACGGTGGAGGAGCCGACGGGCGGCGCGCCCACTCCGCCCGCGTGACGGCGTAGACCGCGACGTCGTGCCACCGGGCGTGGTGGTAGAGGGCGGAGCGCAGGGTCCCCTCGAGCCGGAGGCTGAGCTTCTCCGCGAGCCCTCGCGAGGCCCGGTTCTCGACGTCCGAGCTGGCGGCGATCCGCTCCAGCCCGGTCGTGCGGAAGAGGTGGTCGATGAGCAGACCGACCGCCTCCGACCCCAGGCCCCCGCCGCGGGCCGACGGCTCGGCGATCAGGTACCAGACCTCCTCGAGCTCGAGCACGGGGTGCGCCCGGTAGTGCCCGACGCAGCCCACGGGCGGGCCCCCGGCCGAGCGCTCGATGACGAACCGGGGCGCCAGGGAGGCGGGGTCCCCGGGCGCCGCGGCGATCGAGGCCCGGAACCCCTCGAGCGTCTCCGTCGCGTACCGGTCGAACGGGGCGACGAGCTCCGGGTCCTCGTACCAGTCGTGCACGAGCTCGAGATCGGCGGGACGCAGCGGACGGAGCCGCACCCGGCGACCCTCGAGGGCCCCCGGGGGGGACGACATCACTCGAGCGCGGGCGAGGGGGGCGCGAGGCCGGGGGGGAGATCGCCGGGGTCCTGCCCGGAGGGGAGCGACGGGAGCCCGTCCGTGGGCTCGGGCAGCCCCTCCCGCTGGCGCTGCAGCCGCAGCGCGCGCCGGTGGCCCCCGGGGGTGAGCGAGTAGACCAGCTTCGGCTCGCTGTACCCGATCACGTACTGGACGCGTCGGTAGATCGAGCGGTTCATCTCGAGGCTCCGGAGCGCGCCCTTGATGGCGCCGGTGTCGACGTCGCAGAACGCGCGGAAGATGCCGAACTCCGTGGTCCACTGGTCGGCCTCGAAGCGGACCTGGTGCCCCCGGTGGTCGAGGAGGTGGAGCAGGAGCGAGTCCTCGAGCCCGGAGTCGGGGGCGGCCGCTCCGGACTGCCCCACGTCGGTCACGTGATCGTCGTGACCTCGAAGCTGACGTGCAGGCCCTTCAGCTTCGCGTGCAGGTTCGAGACGAGCGTCAGCACCTGCTCGAAGTTCACCGAGTCCTTCCACCGGTAGACGAAGTCGTGCATCCCCATCGACTCCTCGAAGCCGAGCTCGTGCATCAGCTTCAGGACCGTCCGAGGTTCGGCGCCTTCGGACTGGAAGATCATGCGGACGTACGTTCGCATCCGAGGCTCCGGACGCCGGCACGACGCCGGTGGCCGGCGTTTAGGCGGCCCGCCTCTTATATATGCTTCGCAAAGTGAAGACGCGCCCCGATGCCGAGCGCCGCGTCGGACGGTCCGGTGGTCGTGACCGGGGGCGCCGGGGCGATCGGGCACGTCCTCGTCGGCTCCCTCGTCGAGGGGGGCCGCCCGGTCCGGGTCATCGACAACCTCTCGTCGGGGCGTCGGGAGGCGCTCCGGGCGCTCGAGGGGCGCGGGGCGACGCTGCGCGTCGCCGACCTGCTCGCGCCGGAGGCCTGGCGCTCGGAGCTGCGCGGAGCCTCCGAGGTCTGGCACCTCGCGGCGAACCCGGACATCCGTAAGGGGACGGCCGACCCCCGGACCGACCTCGAGCAGGGAACGATGGCGACCTTCCAGGTCCTCGAGGCCGCCCGGCAGGCCGACGTGCCGAGGATCTTCTTCGCCTCCTCGAGCGTGGTCTACGGACGGCCGAGCCTCTTCCCGACCCCGGAGGAGTACGGGCCCCTCCTGCCGGAGTCGCTGTACGGCGCCTCGAAGCTCGCGAGCGAGGCGCTGCTCACGGCGTACTCGGCCTGCTACGGCCTCACGGTCTACCTGTACCGGTTCGCGAACATCATCGGCCCGGGGATGACCCACGGCGTCCTCTACGACTTCGACCAGAAGCTCCGACGCGACCCCGCGCGCCTGGAGGTCCTCGGGGACGGCCGCCAAGCGAAGAGCTACCTGCGCACCGAGGCCTGCGTCGAGGCGATGCGGTTCGTCGCCGCCCACGCGGCGCAGCCGGTCAACCTCTACAACCTCGGCACCGAGGACCAGGTCTCGGTGAAGGAGCTCGCGGAGCGGATGGTGGCCGCCCACGGGGGAACGGCCCGGATCGAGTACACCGGCGGCGAGCGCGGGTGGCCCGGGGACGTCCCGAAGCAGCTCCTGTCGATCGCCAAGCTCCGGGCGCTCGGCTGGAGCGCCTCGGTCACCTCGGGGGAAGCGGTCGATCGGACGATCCGCGAGCTCGTCGGACGGCGGGCCTAACCGGCATGCCGGAGGCGCCGCCGGAGTTCCCGCGGGTGCGGCCGGGCACGGTCTCGGTCGTCGTGACGGTCCTGAAGGACCCCCGGGTCGCCCGCACGCTCGAGAGCCTGCTCGCGCAGTCCCGGAGGGCGGAGGAGATCTGGGTCGCCGACGGCGGGGGGGACTCGCGCGTCGAGGAGATCACGAAGGGATTCACCGCCCGGGACCCCTCGGTCCGGCACCTTCCCGCCCCGGGCAGCATCCCGGAGAGCCGGAACGTGGCCCTCCGGACGGCGACCGGAGAGTTCCTTGCCTTCCTCGACGCCGACGAGATCGCCCCTCCCGACTGGCTCCGGGAGCTGCTCGGGCCGTTCGAGGACCCGACGGTCGGGTTCACCGGGGGACCCACCCCCGCGATCCCTTCCTCGCTCCACAACGTCGGGGCCCGGTTCTACGACGGCTACCTCCGACGGTTCTACGACCGGGTCGCCCGGCAGCGACCGCACGCGCTCCCGATGGGCAACTCCGCCTGGCGGGCGGAGGTGTTCCGGCGGATCGGCCTCCTGGACGCCTCGATGTTCGCCTTCGGACGCACCGCGAGCGAGGACCAGGACGCCGCGGTCCGCGCCCTGCGCGCCGGCTTCCGCGGGGTCTACGTACCGGGCGCCGGGGTCGACCACGACTTCTCCGACATCTCGACGCGCTCGCTGCTCCGCAAGCAGGCGATGTACTCGGAGGGGGGGTACGTCGTGTGGCGGAAGCAGGGGACGACGTACGAGGCCTCCGGCGGCCGGCTCCTTCCGTACGTGCTGCTGCCGCTCCTCGCCGTCGCCGGCGCGATCGCGCTCGTGCTGCCGGTGCCCCGGCTGGTTCCGGAGGGCCTCCTGCTCTTCGCCGGCCTCGGCCTCCTCGGGCTGGCGCTGGCGCTCACCGCCTCCGGCTGGGCGGAGGACCGCCGGTACCCCGGGCTGCGGTACCAGGCGATCGAGATCCTGCGACGGTGGGCGACGCTCTGGGGGGCGGCCCGGGGTCTGTACCACTTCGGCTGGCGCCGGGCCGCGCCACCGGGAGCGGCGGCCCGCTCGGGCAAACTTTAAACGACCCCCTCCCTCGGACGCCGAAGATGACCTCCCATTCGGCGAGCGCGACGGCCTCCGGCGACCTCGTCCTCCTCGACTACGAGCTGTGGGCCGAGGGCGGCGGACGGACGGAGCTCGTCGACACGACCCGGGAGGAGGTCGCCCAGAAGGCCGAGGTGCCGCTCTCCGAGGGGCAGAAGTTCGGGCCTCACCCGCACCTGATCGGCGGGGACTTCTTCCCCGGAGGGATCGAGTCGGTCCTCGTCGGGCTGCCGATCGGGGCCGAGGTGACGAAGGAGTTCGCACCGGCCGACGCCTTCGGGGAGCGCGACCCGAAGCTCATCGAGCTCTTCGGGATGCACGAGATCTCCCGGCTCCCCGAGCTCCGCAAGGAGGACGCCCACCTCGACCTCGGGACGGTCCTCACGATCAAGGGCCGCCGGGGACGCGTGGTCAGCCTCACCGCGGCCCGCGTACGGGTCGATTTCAATCCGGCCTTCGCCGGACGCAAGATCCGGGGGAGCTTCCGCGTGGAGTCCCGGATCGAGGAGCCGGCCGAGCAGGCGAAGGCGATCGTCGAGCTCGTCTACGGCCGCTCCCAGGAGTTCCACGTCGAGATCCGCAGCGGCCACCTCACGCTCAAGGTCCCGGACCGGGCGAAGTTCGACTTCGCTTGGATGGCCTCGAAGCCCCGCCTCGTCGAGCGGCTGCGGACGCAGCTGAAGCCGGAGAAGATCACGATCTCCGAGGAGTACGTGACGCCGGCGAAGCGCGAGGAGAAGCCCGCGAAGTCGGCGGAGGCTCCCGCCGACGAGCCCTCGCCCTCGAAGGCCCCCGAGCCCTCCGGCTAGACCGCACCCCGAGAGCCCCCGGATCGGGGGCCCGAGCCCCCCGCTACGAGCTCAACCACCGCTCGACGACCGCGGCGAGGATCCCTCCCAGGATGGGAGCGATCCAGAAGAGCCAGGACTGGTCGATCGCCCAGGAGCCCGAGCCGCCGACGATCGCGGAGGCGAGCGCGGGCGAGAAGGTCCGCACCGGGTTCATCGAGGCGCCGTCTATCGGGATCGCGACCAGGTTGCCCACCGCGAGCATGAGGCCGATCGCGATCGGCGCGAGGTTGCCGGCGCCGGCCCCGGGGCGGGTCACGCGCAGGATGACGAAGACGAACGCGAAGGTGAGGGCGAGCTCCAGGAGGAAGACCGAGCCGAGCGAGAAGCCGCACGGGGAGCCGTTCCCGCTGTAGCACTGGGAGCCGAACGAGGCGAGCTGCGCGTTGCTCCAGGCGGTCGCGTTCCCGTGGACGACCCCGACGATGACCGCGATCCCGACGAAGCCGCCGATGATCTGGCTCACGAGGTACGGGACGACGTCCTTCCAGGGCGTCCGTCCGGAGACCGCCATCCCGAAGGTGACGGCCGGGTTGAAGTGGCCCCCCGAGATCTCCCCGAGCGCGTAGGCCGCGCCGAGGAGCACGAAGCCGAAGGCGAGCGAGACCAGGACCACGCGGGCGAGCGGATCGCCGACGTCCAGGGAGGCGACCGCCGAGCCCCCCCCGAAGAGGAGGAGGGCGAAGGTCCCGAGGAATTCGGCGAGGCACTTCTGCGCCGTCGACCAGGCCATGCGCGGGGACTCGAGGTCGGGGATTTGAGGGTTTGCGTGAGACTACAGAGAAGTCCGACGGGCCGTCTAACGGCGATAGAGGAATATCCGGTGCTCGGGGTCGAGGTGGGTCGGCTCCCACCCAGGGACCGGGTGCCAGTAGCTGACGACCCGGGCCCCCTTCGGGAGCTCGGCCTCGAGGCGGGGCTTGAGGCGTCCCATGATCGACCCCCAGAGGAAGAGGACCACCACGGTCGACTCCCGGTAGTCGAGCCCGAACAGGTTGCCCCATCGGATGGTGATCCGGTCCCGGGCGGGACCGAACCGCCGACGGAGGCGGAGGACCGCGATCCGCAGGGGCTCGATCTCGACGCCCACGGCCCGGGCGCCCCGGTCCCGGGCCGCCCGGAAGACGAAGGCGCCGGTGCCGGCGCCGAGGTCGTAGACGACGTCGGTCGGCCCGACCTCGGCGAGGTCGAGCATCCGGTCGACGACCTCCCGGGGCGTCGGCTGGTACCCCGCCCCGAAGGCGAAGGTGGCGAAGAAGAAGTAGAG
>JASHVI010000019.1 GCA_030039525.1 Thermoplasmata archaeon | reverse complement strand
GGGATAGAGGAACTCCTTCTGCGCGATGTACTCCTTCAGGATATCGTTCTGCGTCGTGCCGCCGAGCGAGGCCGCGGGCGCCCCGTGCGCCTCCGCCGTCAGGAGGTACATCCCCCAGACGATGTTCGCCGGGGCGTTGATCGTCATGCTCGTCGTGATCCGCTCGAGCGGGAGGCCCTTCAGGAGCCGGCCCATGTCGTCGAGCGAGGAGACGTTCACCCCGCACTTCCCGACCTCCCCGAGCGACTCGGGGTCGTCGGCGTCGAGGCCGTACAGCGTCGGATCGTCGAAGGCGATCGAGAGCCCCGACTCGCCGTGGCCGAGCAGGTAGCGGAAGCGCCGGTTCGTGTCCTCGGGCGTGCCGAAGCCCGAGAACATCCGCATCGACCAGACCCGGCCGCGGTACATCGTCGGGTGGATGCCCCGCGTGTACGGGAACTGGCCGGGATACCCGGGGTCGGTGCCGGCGATCGGCAGGTAGAGCCGGTCCACAGGGATCCCCCCGAGGGTCTCGAACGGGACCGATCGCTCCGGGCTCTTCGAGAGCGCGGGCCGCAGCACCTCCTCCTCCCAGCGCCGGCGGGCCTCCTCGAGGGCGTCTCCGGGGCCCGGAGGCGGAGTGGGGGGCGCTACCGCCGGGCGGGCGGTCGCTCGACCGGTGGCCACGGGGCCGGAACTCCCCGACCGGTAGATAGGCCTTCGCGGCCCGTGGACCGGCCCCGGCCGGAGTGACCCGGCGGACGGCCCGCGCCCCGGCACCGCCGGGACCGCGCGCCCGGCGGTCTCGGGACCGTCTACGGCCGCGGCTTCGGCTCGAAGACGGCCTGGACGACGCCGCCCGGCGCCTCGAAGATGGAGAACCAGCCGACCGTCGGGACCTCCTGCTTCGGGACGAGGATCTTCCCGCCCGCGCTCGTGATCTTCTTCGCCGCCGCCTCTACCGACTCGACGTAGATGTAGGCGAGCGTCCCCGTCGGCATCCCCTTCATCGGCTTCAGGATCCCGCCGCCCGGGTCCTTGCCGGTCTGGAAGGAGAGGTACGAGGCGTCCCCCATCGAGTCCTCCCGGAACTTCCACCCGAAGACCTTCTCGTAGAACTTCCGGCTGGCGTCGGGGTCGGCCGAGGTCATCTCGATGTGCACGAACGCGCTGCTGGTCTGCTCCGCCATGGTTTTCTCGCACGTCGGGCGATTCCCGACGCGGGCTCCGGAGGCCCCGGGCTACAAGAACCGCCGGGGAGGGGTGCGCGGTACGGCTCCCCGAGGGGCGCCGCGGCTACGGGACCCGGAGCCCGACGAGATCGGAGCGGCGGCGCCGCCGGACCCGAACGCCGAGCGATCGCGCGAACTCGTCGAAGGAGCGTCCGGTCCAGACGGTGTTGTCCGCGAGCACCACCGAGCCGGGCCGCAGCCGGGGCCGGATCGTCCGGAGCTCGAAGGCGAGGTGCTCGGGGGTGTGGAGGTCGTCGTGCAGGAAGACTCCGATCGAGCCGACCTCGGAGGCCGCCTCGGGGAGGCGCTCCTGGCTCGGTCCGATCCGCAGGTCCCACCCCCGCCGGAGGCCGGCCGGGATCGCCCAGCCGGAGCGGCGCCCCGGCGGGAGCGAGACCATCGACTCGCCCCGGGCGAGGTGCCGTCCCGCCTGATGCGTCGGAAGGTCGATCGAGATCAGGTGCCCCGACCGGTTCATCCGCAGGGCGAGGAGGAGATGCGCGCTCGAGACCCCCGAGGAGACCCCGGTCTCGACCACGACCTCCGGAGCCAGGGCGCGGACGATCGCGTAGAGGTCGAACGGCGCCCGGAACTGCGCGTAGCTCTCCCGGCCGCCGCGCCGGTGCGCCGCGCGGATCGCCCGTTCGGTGGCGAGCGCCGCGTCGCACTCCAAGAGCCACCCGTCGATCTCCTCCCGGCTCCGCCCGGTCAGCGCGCGGACCCAGGTCCGGTCCGGCACGGCCCGCGGGTCGCCGAGCGCCCGCGCCGCCCGCGATCCCGGCGACGTCGGTCCGGCCATCGCCTCGCGACGGGTCGGGGGCTCAAAGCCTCCCGGTCGGTCCGTCGCGCCGCTTCGGCTCGAGGTGGGCCCGCCGGACCGTGAGCCGCCCCACGCCGGACCTCCACTCGGTCTCGGTGTCGTCGAGCACGATCCGCGCGCGGAAGAACGGGGCATCGACCACGAGCGTCTCGAACTCGCCCCCCTCTCCCGCCGGATGGAAGGCCCGGGGCCCCCCCGCCTGGGCCGCGAGGTCGCGGAGGCGCTCCGCGTCGAGCCGCTCGCCGAGCCACTCCGCCGGGAGCCCCTCGGCGGCAAGATGGACGAACCGGATGTCGAGCCCCGCGCCGACCTCCTGCTCGACCACACGGGCGCCGGTCTTGCCCCAGAGCGGGGCGTAGACCCGGCACCCGAGCCGGCCCGCGACCCGCAGGAGCCGGGTGTACTGGTAGGAGGAGGCGATCGCCCCGGCGACGATCGTTCCGCCGCGGGCTCCGGCGAGCGCGTCGGCGAGGGCCCCCTCCTCTCCCGTCGCACCCGGCGCCGGGACCGGGACCCTTCGGTGGGGCCGGCCCCACGCCTCAGCCTGCAGGCCGACGAGGTCGAGGTTCGGCGTGTGGAACATCCAGGACTCCGGATCGGAGGGAACGAGCGTGAGGAGCTCGTCGACGTGGAGACCCTGGGCGTCCGCCAACGAGGCGGAGTAGATCGAGTCCTTTCCTCCTGAGACCAGGGCGGTGACCGTCAGGTTCCCCTCCCCGGGGCCGGACCTTCCCTCCAGTGCGCGTAGAGTCCGGCGAGATCGGACCTCGCGAGCTCCCGATCCCCGGCGCGGAGCCGTCCGCCGCTCGGCGTCGACGTGCCGAGGCGACGGACCGGCCGGCCCCGGAAGAGTCGCTCGAACCGGGCGCCGGCCGCCTCGGGGACCTCGACGACGAAGCGGGACCCCCCTTCGGCGACGGCGGCCAGTCCCGCGCTGCCGAGGCCCGGGGCCGAGAGATCGACGTCAAAGCCGAGGCCGCCCCCGAAGGCCATCTCGCAGAGGGCGACGCCGAGGCCCCCGTCGCTCACATCATGGGCCGCCCGGACCCATCCAAGTCGCCCGGCATCGAGGAGCCGCTCCCCGGCCGAGCGCAGCCCCGGGGGATCGGGACGGGGCACGGCGCCGGTGGGGAGGCCCGCCCAGCGTTCGTACAGCGAGCCCCCGAGCTCGGGGCGTGAAGCTCCGACGAGGTAGATCGCGTCGCCGGCCTCCTTCAGGTCCGAGGTGAC
>JASHVI010000175.1 GCA_030039525.1 Thermoplasmata archaeon | reverse complement strand
TCGCTGGGGGCGGGCTAGGCCCGCCGGTACTCCGCGGCCCAGGCGGCGCACCGGGCTCGTTCGCCGACCGCGTCGAACTCGGAGGGCTCGGCGGCCTCGAGGCGCCAGGCCGGGGCGAAGGCGTGGTCGAGCTCGGCCCTCGTGATCCGTCGCGGGGGTCCCCACCCCGGCGGCTCGCGGTCGCTGAAGCAGAGGAGGAAGAGCCGCGCCCCGGGGTGGGCGACGCTCCCGAGGCTCTCGGCGTACCGGCCGCGCTGGTCGTCGGCGAGCGTGTGGAACAGCCCGCAATCGAGGATGCTCCGGAAGGCCCCCCGGGCCGGGTCGAGGTCGAAGGCGTCGGCCTCGTGGAAGAGCGCGTGGTTCCGCCGGAGCGTCGCCTTCTCCCGGGCGCGCCGGATCGCCGTGCGCGAGAGGTCGACACCGACCACCGGATGGCCCCGCTCCGCGAGGTAGAGGCTGTTCTCGCCGGTCCCGCACCCCACGTCGAGCACCGAGCCTTCGATCCGACCCTTCGTCTCCCAGCGCACGACGGCCGGTTGCGGGCGGCCGATGTCCCACGGGGGTTGCCCGGAGACGTACGCCGCTTCGAAGCCTTCCACGGGGGCCCCACGCGGGAGGGGATAATATCGCGACCCCGGGCGCGGACCGACGTCGGCCCGTACGGCTCGGGCGATCGTCGCCCGCGCAGGGGCCGACCGGCCCCCCCGCGTGAAGGATATGGGGCTCCCGAGCTTCCGAGCGGCCGCCCATGCCCGCTTCCCGCAAGTCCAAGAGCGTCCGCCGCCCCGCGAGAAAGGCACGCCCCAAGGTGACCCCGCGCCACCGAGCCAAGGCGCCGCGTCGGGCCTCCGGACGCCCCGACGAGTCCCGCGCGGTCACGGTCGTCCCGTACCTGACCGTCGAGGGCGCGAGCGCGGCGATCGCCTTCTACACCGACTCCTTCGGCGCGCGGGAGCTCCGGCGCGAGCTCACCCCCGACGGCAAGATCCTGCACTGCTCCCTCAAGATCGGCAACGCCGTCGTGATGGTCGCCGAGGAGTTCCCCGGCTCCTCCGCGGTGGCCCCGAGCCGCTCCGGGGCGACGACCGTCACCATCCACCTCAACGTCGCCGACGTCGACGGACCGTTCGGTCGCGCGATCGCCGGCGGCGCGACGGCGATCATGCCCCCGACGGACATGTTCTGGGGGGACCGCTACGGGATGCTGAAGGACCCGTTCGGCCACCTCTGGTCGCTCTCGAAGCCGACGAAGATGTCCCCGGCCGAGATGGCGACGAAGCGGGCCGAGGTGATGAAGAGGTTCGCACCGGAGCCGAGCTCCGGCGCCTAGGACGCGCCGGCGCCGCTGGCCTTCTCCCGGAGCGGGCCTCGCCCCGGAGGCGTCCCAGCCCAGGCCGACCTGCCAGCCCCATCGCCCGCAGATCGGGCACTTGAGGTAGTGCGTGGTCGAGCTCCCCGGCGGCCACCCGGCGCCGATTCGTGGCGTGAGCGCTGCCCGGGCCGGTAGCCGTTCAGCTTGCTGAAGCAGACTCCCGAGGTTCGGTTTCGGGGCGAGCTCCGCCCTCGAACACACCTTTGATCGCGTGCACCGAGCAACTCATCGCCGCGGATCCCCCGGCCCCGGATGTGTTGGCCCTCGCGGAGCCCCGCCCGCTCTTCTTCGCGCAGGGGCCGGATGACCTCGTCAGCGTTTCTTGTCGCCCAACCTCCGGATTTTCGACGGGCCCGTCGAGGAGGGACGGACGGTTCCGAGGGAGCTCGGCGAGCGGCACCGCCTTGACCTAGGCCAGGCTGAGGAACGCGTGGGCCCGCGCACCGCCCGCTCGCTCGTCTGCCCGCTCTGCCACGGACCCTTCGACTGGGAGGAGGTCGAGCGGGTCGGGGAGGAGGTCCGGTCGGCCAAGCTCCGATGCCCCGCCTGCGCGACGCGGGCGGCGGTGCGCGAGGGGTTCGGGATCTTCCTGCCCGGCGATGCCTCGGAGGCCGCCTCGACGCCGCGCGAGGGTCGGGCGATCCCCCTCGGAGAAGGGAGCACGGAGGGATCGAGCGGATCGGGGCCCCCGAAGGGCTGGCCCTCGACCAGCGGCCGGCCGTCGGACTGGCTAGTGGAAGGCTGGGCCGGCCGTCCGGAGGGTCCGCTCGAGCTCGGCCCCGGACCCGGCGAGTCGGTCCCGCGCTTCGCCGCGCGGGCGACGCGCCGCCCGATCGTCGTCGAGCCTGAGTTCGAGCTCCTCGCGGAGCGCCGCCGCCGGTACGGTCCGGAGGTGGCCTGGGACGGAATCGTCGCGGAGGCCCACTCGCTCCCGCTCGCGGACCGCTCCGTCCCGGGGATCGTCAGCGAGTTCGGTCTCCAGCATCACCCGGGATCGTTCGTGACGTTGCGCGAGCTCCGCCGGGTCTCCCAGGGCCCGCTGCTCGCGGTCGCCGCCTTCCTCACGGAGGAGACCGGGGCGAACGCCCGGTGGGCCCGCGAGGCGGGCGTGGCGGAGATGTACCTGGAGAGGGCCTGTCTCGAGGCGTTCCGCCGCGCGCGCTGGAACGCCTCGTTCGAGCCGCGGGTCGAGGCGCGCCTCGAGCCTCCGGTCGAGGCCGACCTCGGGGGGGCCCGTTTTCCGAGGGTCCCCGAGATCGTCTGGTGGGGTCTCCTGCGCGCCGAGTGACGGCCCCGACGTCGAGCTAGTGGAGCGGCCGGCGGGGATGTTCGGGGTCTAGGACCGGAAGTACTTTCCGGA
>JASHVI010000174.1 GCA_030039525.1 Thermoplasmata archaeon | reverse complement strand
GACGGAGCGCTCCGCGAGCATCGGCCGCACCGGGCGACCCACGGTGAGGTGCACCGAGCGGAGGCCCTCGAGCCCCTCCCGGGCGAGTAGGCCGGCGATGAGCCCGAGGTCGCTCGAGACGTTGAAGGCGGCCTCGACCCGCCCGCGCGACTCCTTCGAGCCGTCGGCCCAGGCCGTCGCGAAGGCGTCGAGGAGCGTCATCTCCCGGACGCCGAGCCGCAGCTTGCCGAGCACGAACCGCAGGATATACTTCGCCTCGGAAGGCGACGCCGGCCTCAGCAGGTCCGCGAGGGCCTGGATCTTCGCCTCCTGCGAGCCGGCGCCCGCGAGCTGGCTCAAGGCCCGCAGGCCCTCGTAGACCTCCGAGATGCTCCGGGCGCCCGCGGGCGAGGGCGCGGTGCCGCTCCCGAACAGCTCCGCGGCGGTGTCCCCGAGGTCCCCGGAGCGGCGGGCCCTCTGCTGGATCTCCTCCGGCGGGCGACCGGTCGCCGCCGCGAGGGCCCGGATCGCGAGGGAATCCGCGATCCCGAGCTCCACGCCCTCGTACTCCGGGCGGAGGAGCCCCTGCGAGAGATAGACGAACGACGGCACCTCCTCCGGGGAGAGTCGCTTCAGCTGGTCGGCGAGCAGGGCCCGCATCTCGAGGCGCTTCGTGGTCGCCGCGAGCCGATCGTAGAGGTCGACGACCTCCCCGAACCGCACCACGCGTTCACCCTCCCGCCGCCCGACGGAGCGCGCCGAGGTTCTCCGCGACGTTCCCGCGCGCGAAGACGCTGTTGCCGCAGACCAGGAAGCTCGCGCCTTCGGCGACCGCCGCCGGGGCGGTCTCGAGGGTGACGCCCCCGTCGACGGAGACGTCGGCGCCCGGGCGGAGCCGCCCGCGCAGCTCGGAGGCCTCCCGGATCTTCGGCAGCACCTCCGCGCGGAACCGCTGGCCGGAGAACCCCGGCGAGACCGTCATCACCAGGACCTGGTCGAGGCGCGGGGCGAAGGGGCGGAGCGCATCGAGCGGCGTCTCCGGCCGGACCGCCGCCCCCACGGCCTTCCCGGTCGCCTCGATCGCGGCGATCGCCTCCTCCACGGGGTCGGCGGCCTCCACGTGGAAGACGATCGTGTCCCCACCGGCCTCCGCGAAGGCCGTCGCGTAACGGGCCGGTCGGTCGATCATGAGGTGGATGTCGAGCGGGAGCTTCGTCCGGCCGCGGACGGCCCGGACGAGGGCGGGTCCGAAGGTGATGTTGGGGACGAAGTGGCCGTCCATGACGTCGAGGTGGAAGGCGTCGGCGCCGCCCGCCTCGGCCTCCCGGATCGCCGCGGCGAGATCGGCGAAGTCGGCGCTCAGGAGCGACGGCGCGAGCCGGACCCGTCGACCGGCCCTGGGCACGGCGGCGCCGAGTCAAATCGCATATAAATACTACCGCCGGGATTCCAGCCGTTGCCCTGGATTTTGGGGCAAAGGTCGGTGTGGAATGGAGGAGAGCGAACGTTGGATGAGCGGGGGACGATGGCGGCGCCCGCGCGCGCTCGGCACCGTGATGGCGGCGGTCATCATGGTCGTCGTGATCGCGGTCGCGGGAGCCGGCGCGTACTTCGCGTTCTCGGGCACGTCGACGAAGGCGAAGAGCACGACCGCCACGACGACGCAGTGCCAACCCTCGGGGAGTCCGATCTGCTCGACGATCAGCAGCGGTCACGACGTGATCCTGACCGAACCCTACCGAGTGCCCTACCAAGGAACCCTGATCCCTTTCACCGCGGATTATACGGGAACGGGAACGCCGACGGCCTACAACTTCACCTGGGGTGACGGAACCTACACCTCCGGTACCTCGGCCGTCGCCTCGCATACCTACACGTATCCCGGAACCTACCTCGCCTCCGTCCAAGTGAAGGTCGGCGGCGGGGAGCACGACAATTACCAGCACATCGTCCTCGTCAACGTCCTGCCGAGCAGCGGCCTGGCGGACTCGAACTACGTCCCGACCGTCGGCGGCGTGGTCAACTCGAACGGCACCGCCGGGGCGACGAGCCCGGTGGCGATCCTGAACACGGGCCAGAGCGTCTCCGTGACGGGGACGTACTCCGCGAGCCCCTCCGATCCGAACGCGACCCCGGTCGCCCCGACGCTGACGGTCTCTTCCGGCGGCGTCCTGAGCGGCGTCAGCAAGAGCTCGACCTCGGTCAACGGCTCGGTCAGCTTCGCGAACCCGGGGACGTACGTGATCACCATGAACGGCGGCTCGACCCTCGCCGGGACCACGTACACCCAGAACTACCTCTGGACGGTCTTCGTCCAGACCTCCGGCACGAAGGCGAGCTGGATCCCGGGCGGCTACACGGCCCCCTCGACCTCCTCGCACACCGGTTCCTCGATCACCGGCGTCTACAGCTCCCCCCACCCCGGCACGCTCGATGTCTACGAGTACACCGGGTCGGGCGGGTACAGCGAGGACCCCGCGATCGACTACGAGACGGTCGGCTACGAGCCGATCCTCAACGTCTACCAGACGCTGATCGCCTACAACGGGAGCGACACCGGTGAGACGTACGCGAGCTACGTCCCCGAGCTCGCGACCTGCGTCCCCGGCTCCCCTGAGTGCCAGGAGCAGTGGGGCTCCGGGTTCACCGGCATCAGCGCGAACCAGGAGAACTACACGTTCGTCATCGACCCGAACGCCCGGTTCTACGACCCGGCGACCGGGGCGAGCTGGGGGGTCTACCCCAGCGACGTCGTGTTCAGCCTGATCCGCACGATGGCCTTCTCCCTGCTCCCCGGCTACGGGTCGAACAACGGCTGGATCATCACCCAGGCGT
>JASHVI010000173.1 GCA_030039525.1 Thermoplasmata archaeon | reverse complement strand
CGACCTCGACTGGTCGGTCGGCTTCGAGGGACCCGGCGGGGCGCCCTGGAGGCTGCACGCCTTCGCCGTCGAGCTCGACTCCGAGCGGGCCCCGACCCTCTCGGAGGAGCACGTGGAGTTCCACTGGTGGCCCCCGGCGATCGCGCGCTCCCGGCTCCACTACGAGGACAATCGCCAAGCGGTGGACCGGATCTGGTCCCCCGACGGCCCCTCGGTCGCTCGCGTCGCCCCGCCCTTTTAGCGGCCGGCGGGCTCCCTTCGGGTCGTGAGCGAGGCGGAGCGCACCGCGGAGCGGTTCCGCACGTACGCCACCGTGGACGCAACGCTGGCCGCCGACCTGCGCGCGGCCCGGCCGAAGCGCGTCGCCCTCCAGGTCCCCGCCGGGCTCGTCCGGGACGCGCACCTCCTCGCGGCCCAGCTCGGACGCGACGCCGGCACCGACGTGGTCGTCGTCGCCCGGCCGTGCTTCGGTGCCTGCGACTTTCCGACCCCCGACGAGGTCCCCGGAGCCGAGGCGTTGGTCGTGCTGGGCCACGCCCCGATCCCGAACGTCCCGCTGACGCTGCCCACGTACTTCGTCGAGATGCGTCATCCCGGGGGCAGCGCGAAGGCCCTCGCCCAGCAGGTCGACGCCGCCGGGCTGCCGGCGCGGCTCGGGCTGGTCGCCTCGGTCCAGCACCTCGACCTCGTCGCGCCCCTCGCCGAGGCGCTCGGGGCCACCGGTCGGACGGTCCGCTACGGCCTCGGGGACCGCCGGCTCGCGTACGCGGCCCAGGCGCTGGGCTGCAACTACACGGGCGCGGAGGCGATCGCCGGCGACGTGGACGCCTTCCTCTTCGTCGGGACCGGGCGGTTCCATCCGCTCGGACTCGCCTTCGCGGTCGACCGCCCGGTGTACGCGCTCGATCCTCTCCAGGGCACGCTCGACCCTCCGCTCGACCGGGGGGCGCTCATTCGGAAGCGACAGCTCCTGGTCGCCTCGGTCCGGGAGGCGAGGCGATGGGGCATCCTGGTCTCGACGTTCCCCGGGCAGCACCGGGCCGGGATGGCGCGTTCGATGCGGGAGCGGGCCGCCGCCCACGGGCGGGAGGCCGAGATCATCCTCTCCGGCCGGATCGATCCCCGGGACCTGGAAGGTCGCGACCTCGAGGCCTACGTCTCCACCGCCTGCCCGCGGATCGCGCTCGACGATGCGGCATTGTACCCCCGCCCGGTGCTGACGCCACCGGAGTTCCTCATGGCCCTCGGAGAACTGCCTCTCGAGCCGTACCGGTTCGACACGTACCACTGACCCTCCACGACGGGCGAGGCCGACCGTCGCCTCCGGGAAGCCGGGTCGCTGCGGCGGGCCGGAACGCGCATCCGTCGCGGTCCGCCCGAAGGGCCCCCCCCGAGGAAAATGTCAACCCCGCGACAGGCTTCCCGCCGGACCGTGCCGCGACGCAGGGGGTCCGCGGCGACCGCGGGCAGCCGGCCCGCTCGGCGAGCCGCCTACGTCGTCCTCTCGGTCGCTCTGCTCGCGACGACCGCCCTCGTCGCCCCGGCCGCTGCCTCCGGATTCTCGCTCACCCTCCGTCACCCCTTCCCGGGCGATCCCTGGGACTACGCCACCTGGTCGCTCGGGGGGTGCCGGTCCCGCCTGGCCCAGCCGATCGCGCCGGCCTTCCACAACCTCTCCGGGGTTGCGGCGGCCGAGCTCCGCCTCTCGATGGGGCCCTGCCAGACCGCCTCGCCGACGAACGCGACGGCGAGCCTCGCCGCGGTCGTGGGCGAGCAGAGCATCGAGTTCGCTCCTCCCAGCTCCGGTCGCTACCGTGTCCTCGTGACCTGGTCGATCTCGGCGGACCTGAACCTCACGGTCACGAACGGTACCGCGCCCGGACCGGCGCGCGGGACCGTCTCGATCGATGCGGAGTCGTACCTCCAGGCGGGGGTCTCGCTGGGTCAGGGGGCCGACAACGCCTGGTCCTATGCGCTCAACAGCTCGGGAGGGTCCGTCAACGGCACCCTCCGATCCGTCACGGTCGTGCTGTACACCAACGCGACGCTGGTCCAGGGCCAGCTCTGCGATCTCACCACCTACCTCGAGCTCAGCACCTTCGAGTCCGTCCCCTCGAACGGGCACGGCTCGATCTCGATCGCGACCGACCTGGCCGCCGGGAGCCTCCGCACCCGATTGGTCTCGGTGCAGGTGCGCTGAGCTGTGCAGACCCTCCGGCGCCCCCGACACCGACCCGCGCGGATCGGTGCCGTCGTGGCCATCGCCGCGATCGCGCTCCTCGCCCTGGGGGCGTTGCCGGGCCCGGCCGGAGCGGCGGCCGTCCAAGGGAGCCTGACGTGGACGGCCCCGTACTCGGGCGACGTCTACCAGGCGGGATACGGCTCCGAGAGCGGCTGCCGGACGGAGCTCACGACCCCCGCGCCGCCGTCGTTCTCCCCGAAGAGCGGCCTGGCGCGATTCTCGCTCCGCGCCGAGGCCCACGCCTGCAGCAACAGCTCCTCGAGCCCGAACGCCTGGGACCTCGCCTCCGGAGAGGTGG
>JASHVI010000172.1 GCA_030039525.1 Thermoplasmata archaeon | reverse complement strand
GCGGGCCGAGGACGCTGCCCCGTCCGGCCTCGTCCAGTCCGAGCACGCCGGAGCCGCCCCCCGGTCGACCTCGGCGCGGCCCCGCCGGCGGAGCCGCACCGTCCACGGGGCGGAAACCTCCGCCGGCCCTTAAGCCCCTGCGGCTACCGACGGCGATGGCGATCAGCGGACTCAGCGTCCCGGTCCCGACCCTCTTCGATGCGGAAGGCGCCCTGGACCCGGAGCGGAACCGCCGGTTCGCGGAGGGCCTCTCAAGGGCCGGGGTGGACCACCTCTTCGGCCTCGGCTCGCTCGGGGAGTTCCCCTCCGTCGAGGAGCCGGAGCGACGGGGCCTATTGGTCGCCCTCCGGGACGGGCTGAAGGGCTCGACCGACCTCTGGGTCGGCATCGGCGCCCCATCGACACGGCTCGCCGTGCGCCATGCCCGGGAGGCGGACGATCTCGGGGCGGCCGCGCTCGTGGCGGTCCCTCCGTACTACCTGGCCCCGACCGAGTCGGCGATCGCCGACTATTACCGGTCCCTGGCCGGGGCCACCGGGACCCCTCTGCTGGCGTACAACATCCCGTCGAAGGTCGGCTACGCCCTGCGACCGGAGCTCGTGCACGCGCTCGGCCGCGACCGGGTCCTCGCCGGGGTCAAGGACACCGCCGGCGCGATCGCCAGCGTCCGGAGCTTCCTCTCGGGAGCCCCGGAAGGCTTCGTCGTCTTCCCGGGCGACGACGCGCTCGTGCTCGAATCGATGCGTGCCGGCGCCGCCGGAGGAGTGATGGGAACGGCGAACGCGGTGCCCCGCCTCGGCCTCGCGCTCGTCCGGGCCGCGCGCGATCCCGCCTCGAAGGAAGCCGATCACCTCCAGTCGCTCGTCGATCGCCTCGCCGAGGCCCAGGGAAGCGCTCCGTTCCCCTCCTCCGTGAAGTTCCTGGCCCGCCACCTCCGCGGCGCCCCGGACGGCTATCGCCCGCCGTACGGACCGCTCACCGACGAGGAAGAGGGCCGGCTGGTGCGCCTGCTCGAGCCGGTCGCGGCCGAGCTCGAGGGCTTCCTTCGGGAGCCGTAGCCGTGCGCGCCGTGCTCGTCAGCCCCCCGCGAGCGGGGGCCCGGCTCGGCGAGCGGGAGCGCCCGGAGCGACCGGAGGGCTGGGCCCGGGTAGCCGTCCAGGAGGTCGGGGTTTGCGGCACGGACCGGGACATCGCCGCGGGGAAGTACGGTAGGGCGCCGGACGGGCGGACGGACCTCGTCCTGGGGCACGAGAACGTCGGTCGGGTCGTCGAACCGGCCGAGTCCGGCGGCTCCGCGGGGAAGGGGGAGCTCGTGGTGGCCTCCGTACGCCGGGGCTGCGGATCCTGCCGGATGTGCCTCGGCGATCGCTCCGACCTCTGTGAGACCGGAAGGTTCCGGGAGCGGGGGATCTCGGGGCTGGACGGGTACTGGACGGAGGAGTACGTGGAGCGGCCGGAGTATCTCCACCGGATCCCCCCCGGCCTCGCGGGGGTCGCGGTGCTGCTCGAGCCGCTCACCGTGGTCGAGAAGGCGCTCCGGGTGGCCCGCGAGGTCCAGTCGGGGCGGCTACCGGCGGGCACGACCCCCTCGCCACTTCGCGCCCTCGTCGCCGGTTCCGGCGCGGTCGGGATGCTCGCCGCGGGCGCCCTCGCCGCGCGCGGCGCGTCGGTCACCGTCGTCGACCGACACCCCGGCGAGACCCCGGCGGCGCAGCGGATCGAGCGGCTGGGGGCCGTGCACGCGACGGCCGATGCGCTGCCCCCCGTTGGGGCCGGGCCCGGGTACCATCTCATCCTCGAGGCGACCGGCGCCCTCGACCTCCCCCTGACGCTGGGCCGTCGGCTGGCACCCAACGGCGTCCTGGTGCTCACCGGGATCCCGCCGGCCGACGCCCCCGCCGCGCCGGCCGAGCTGGGCGCGTGGGCGCGGGACGTGGTGCTCGGGAACCGGCTGGTCGTCGGCTCGGTGAACGCCGCCGGCGTCGACTTCGAGCAAGGCATCCGGGACCTCGCGGAACTGGAGGCGCGCTGGGCCGGCTGGCTCGGGGGTCTCATCACCGCCCGGCGCGACCTGGCGGAAGCGCCGGAGGTCCTCTCGGGTCGGGTGGACGGCGAGATCAAGACGGTGCTGCGCGTCCGGCGGTAATCCGACCCCGGCAACGGCCGCGACCCGCCGGTGGAGCCCCCGCGCGCTCGGCAAGCCTAAATATCGCACCCCGCTCGCCAGCCCCCTCGGAGGCCACGATGGGGATCTGGCAGGGGCGCTCGCGCCGCAAGACCTCCGGCGGACGCCTGCGGCCGAACCGCAAGAAGCGGCGCTTCGAGATCGCCCGGGAGCTCCAGCACGCCGTGCTCGGGGCCGGTACGGTCAAGGAGTACCGCGTCCGCGGGGCGAACCAGAAGCTCCGGATCCTGACGGCCTCGACGATCAACGTCTACGACCCCGCGACGAAGACCCGCAAGACCGTGAAGATCGTCACCGTCCGGGAGAACCCGGCGAACCCGAACTACGTCCAGCGGAACATCATCACCAAGGGTGCGATCCTCGAGACGGAGCTCGGGCAGGTCCGGGTCCGGTCCCGGCCCGGTCAGGACGGCGTCCTGAACGGGGTCCGGGTCGAATCGCCGGCGTCGGCGAGCTAGGGCCGGTCGGGGCCCGATGCCCGACCACGTTTACGTCTATCCCGGGTACCTGGCCAAGGACGGGTCGCGCACCGACGGGCGGCGGGTGCCGCAGGAGCTGGCGGTCTCCGACCTCACCCTCGAGGCGATCGTCGGGGCGGCCCAGGCCCTCGGCCTGACGGCCGAGGCGGAGGCCGAGAAGCACTACCCGCGGCGCTTCTACCGCTACGAGGGCCGGGTGAAGATCGCGAAGAAGAAGGGGCTCTCGAAGACGAAGCTCCTCCGACTGCTCGCCGAGGAGCTGCGGAAGCGGGCCGCTCCGGGGGCCGCCGCGTGAGCGAGGAGCCGGACGTCCTCTTCTTCACCGGCACCGCCGGCTCCGGGAAGACCACGCTGGTCGCGGCGTTCCGGGACTGGCTGAAGAACGCGGGCTACGATCCCACGGTCCTCAACCTGGACCCGGGGAACGAGTCCCCGACCCTCGAGGCCGACGTCGACATCCGGGAGTGGGTCCGTCTCGCCGACGTGATGGAGGAGTACGACCTCGGGCCGAACGGGGCCCAGGTCGCGGCCGCCGACATGATCGCGCTGAAGGTCTTCGACCTCCGGCAGGCGCTCGACGAGTTCCGGTCCGACTTCCTGCTCGTCGACACGCCCGGGCAGGTCGAGCTGTTCGCCTTCCGGGAGTCCTCGAAGGCCCTCGTCGACACGCTCGGGGGAGAGCGCGGGGCGATCGCGTTCCTCTTCGACCCGGCCCTCGCGAAGTCGGCGAGCGGGTTCGCCTCGCTCCTCCTCCTCTCGGCGACCGTCGAGTTCCGCTTCCGCCGGCCGACGCTGAACGTCCTCACGAAGGCCGACGTGCTGACCCCCGAGCGTCGGGAGGAGGTCGTCGGCTGGGGGGACTCGCCGGAGACGCTGGTCGCCGCGGTCGAGGCGGAGGCCGCGACGCCGGACGTGCAGCTCTCCGGGGAGGTCGCCCGCGCCCTCGAGATGCTCGCGCCGATGACGACGCTCCTGCCGACCTCCAGTCGGACCGGCGACGGGCTCGAGCCGCTCTACCGGAGCCTGCGAAGGATCTTCACCGGCGGGGAGGACACCGAAGCCTCGCAGCTCCCGCCGGGAGAGTGACCGGGGGCACCGGGCTCACTCGGTGAAGAAGAGGCCCATCCCGGAGGAGGCCGCCTCCTCCTCGTCCTTGAACTTGCGGTGGACCGCCTCGCCTTCGGCGCCCGGGATCTTCTCCCCCAAGGGTCCGAGCAGCCCCTCGGCCCGCGCGACCGCCTCGCCGGAGCCTTCGACCATCACGTAGAGGAGCCCGGGAGGTCCGCCGGCCGACGCGGAGTCCCGGACGGTGTGGCTCTGCCGGGAGACCAGGTCGTCCCGCAGCGCGGTGTCGATCTCGCCCCGCTTCGCGGCGGGGATCCGGTAGACGGTCCAGGCCATGCGGCCGCCGACCGGGGTCGCCTACTTGGGTCTTGCGTCCGGGGCGAGCGGGGTTCCGAGGCTAGAGCCCGAACTTCCCCCGGGCGGCCAGGTGGCGCGCGTCGTCCAGGCCCATCATGTCCGGGTTCCTCCCGAGGGAGGTCGCGATCCAGTAGGCCATCATCTGGAACGGGATCGAGTCGACGACGCACGAGAGCGCCCCCGTCAGGGGTAGGACGGTCCAGGCGCCGGGCGCGGGCGCCCCGGGGGTCGAGTCGAAGAGCAGCGTCTCGGCCCCGATCGCGCGGGCGGCTTCCAGCGCTTGCCCCGCGCGCGTCGCCTCGAGCGGGGTTCCGGTCAGGGCGGCCACGACGTCGTGCTCGCCGAGCGAGCCGAGCGGCCCGTGGAGCACCTCCTCGACGCCGAGGGAGGTCACGAAGCGCCCCGCCCCCTCCCGGAGCTTGAGCGCCCCCTCGCGCACGGAGACGGAGCGCGGACCGGTACCGAGAAGGATCCACCGCTCTCGATCGGCGAGCTTCTCCGCGAGGTCGACGATCCGGCCCTCGACCGCGAGGGCGGCGGTGAGGGCGTCCGGAATGGTGTCGAGGAGCTCCGCGCGTCCTGCGGGGTCCCCGGCCCACCGGGCGAAGAGGGCGTGGCCCGCCACGAGCGCGGCGGTGTAGCTGACGGTGTGGGTCCAGGAGGTCTCCTCGGTGAACCGGGTCTCGAGGACGTGGCTCCCGAGCGAGGCGATCGAGCTCCGGGGCGCGGCCGTGATCACGAGGACCGGGACGTTGCGGGCGCGGAGGGCTTGGACCGCCCGTCGCGTCACGTCGGTCTCGCCGGAGGCGCTGAGCGCCACGGCGAGGGAGATCCCGTCCGGGCCCTGCGGGTCCTGCCGGAGCTCGAAGGCCGGCACCGCGACCGCCCGGCGCAGCGCGGGGGCGCTCTCCTGCTGGGCCCCCCGGGCCAGGGCCATCGCGGCGTGGAAGCTCGTGCCGATCCCGGTGAAGAGGACCCGACCCTCGGCGGGAAGCGGCGGGATCTCGGCCTCCCGCACCGCCGTCAGGGTGACCCGCGCCGCGACCGGCTGCCGCACCATCATGTCGTGCATGTGGTACGGGTGCCGCCGTCGGTCCGACGGCGGGTGCGGCGTCTCCGGAGGCGGCAGCTCGTCCATCGCGGGGCGCGACCTACCGCGCCGTGATAAGCGCGTAGGCGGGAGAAAGCCACATCTTCCCCCGCCGCGGTCCGCTCGCGAATGCTCTCGAGCACCGTGGAGTCACCGGTGCTCCTGATCGGGGTCGCCCACGTCGTCGACCTCCAGGAGCCGCTTCGCAAGGTCCTCGGAGAGCGACCGCTGGACGGCGTCGCGCTGGAGCTCGACGAGGAACGGGCGAACGCCGTCCTGAGGCCCGAGGGGAGCCCGGCCCCGTCGAGGGGCTCGGGGCCCGTGCTCCTGAGGCTCTGGGGACGGCTGCAGCGCCGGCTCGGCGAGAGCCTCGGCGAGGGGGCCGGCGGCGAGATGCGGACGGCCGCGGCGGTCGCCAAGGAGCGTTCGCTCCCGATCTTCCTCATCGACGACCCGATCCGGGACACGATCCGCCGGCTGATCGGCGCCCTCAGCTTCCGGGAGCGGATCTCCCTCCTCCTCGGCGGCCTCCTCGGGATCGTCCTCCCGACGAAGATCGTCGAGGAGCAGCTCGACGACTACACCGAGGCCCCGGGGGACTACCTGGAGGCGGTACGACACACCTACCCGAGCGTTGCCCGGGTCCTGCTCGACGAGCGGAACGAGCACATGGCGGAGCGCCTCCGCATCCTCCGGGGCCGCGGCTTCGGCCGGATCGCGGCCGTGGTCGGCGACGCGCACCTGCCGGGACTCTCCGAGGCGCTCCGGCGCCGCGGGATTCCGTTCGAGACGCTCCCGTTCGCGAGCCTGCGAACCCCCGCCTGACGGCGGGGAGGGCGACGCGGGCCGGGCGAGCCGCCTCAGATCATCGTGATCTTTTGGGACGCCTTCGTCGCGAGCGAGTCCTGGAGGGCCTTCGCCGCGGCCGTCGCGATGTCGGAGGGGTACTCCTCGAGGCGTCCGGCGTCCCCGCGGATCGACAGCTGAGGATCGACGGGGAAGCGTCCGAGGACCGGCACGCCGTACTCCGCCGCGACCCGGGCGACCCCGCTCGGCCCGAAGAGCTCGGTGCGCTCCTTGCAGTGCGGGCACTCGAAATACGCGAAGTTCTCGACGATCCCGAGCAACGGCACGTGGAGCTCCCGGGCCATGTTCATCGCTTTGCGGACGATGAGCGCGGCCAGCTCCTGCGGGGAGAGCACGAAGACCATCCCGTCGATCGGGATCGTCTGGAAGACGGTGAGCGGCACGTCGCTGGTGCCGGGCGGCATGTCGATGAGCAGGTAGTCGAGCGCGCCCCAGTTCACGCCGCCGAAGAACTGCAGGATCATCCGGGTGACCAGCGGACCCCGCCAGATCACCGGGGTCTGGTCGTCCTCGACGAGGAACTGCGAGGAGACCACGGGGATGCCGCTCGCGGTCTTCGCCGGCTCGATCCCCTCGCCCCGGTCGAGCAGCGGGCCGGTGAGCCCGAAGAGCTTCGGGACGCTCGGGCCGGTGACGTCGGCGTCGAGGATGCCGACGGAGGCGCCCGTGCGTCGCAGGGCGATGGCGAGCAGCGAGGTCGCGGTGGACTTGCCGACCCCTCCCTTGCCGCTGCCGACGGCCACGACGTGCCGGATCGCCCCCTTCTCCATCCGGGCGGTGACGCTCTGCCCCCGCGGTCGGGCCCCGGCGGGGCTGGAGCTCGGGTGCCCCGTGGAGGACGGCCCGCCAGCGCTCACGGAGCTTCCACGCGGGGCGGGCTATTTAACTCGCCCGAAGGCGCGTGCTCTGGAATCGTGGGCGCCCGTGTCGGGCTGAACATTCGCGGCACCCAACTTCGCTGACCAAGGCGCGGCTCCCGCCGTTAGCCGTCTCCACAAGTAGCGCGGACCCCTCGGCGCTGCGATAGGCGCGGTCTCTCCGAGCGAGACCCACGGCCGGATCCCGAAGGCGGTGGTTTCCGAATGCGGACACGCTGGCTCCTCGTCTCGGGGACCCTGGTGGTCGTCGCCCTGGTCGTAGCCCTTGGGGTGCTGCGACCGGGGGTAACCGGGGGGTCGGGGGTAGTTACGGTGGCTGACCTCTGCGACGAATCCATCGGCGCTTCGTTCGAGTACGATGGCAGCTCCTCGGGCTACCTGTCGGACAGATACCCCGGGGAAATCGTGCCCGGCGCCTGCGAGGACGAAACCCTGGCCGCCGGTAGCGAGCTGAACCTCTCGTTGCTCGTACACAGTTCAGCCCCGTCGGTCCCGCATGAGCTCTTCGCGGTGTCTGTCGAGTCACCGTATCGCCTGGTCGAGCTCTCTCCGGGAACCCCTCAGCTGGTCGAGCCTGGAGGGAACGTGACCTTCTCGCTCCAGATCGCGGTTCCACTCCGCCCGGGCGTGTACGGCGCGCCGGCCGCGGTCGTTGCAACCCGGTAAGCCCTCGTTAGATCCCTCTCGCAATCGCTGACCCTAGAGCCTCCTCGAGTTCGACCCAGCGTCGGCCGTCGTCCTCCGCCCCCTGGGTTTCGTTCGGGGACGGACGTCCCCCGCTCTCCCCGAGCGGGCGACCCGGTCGGTCTTCCAGATCGGGGCGTTCTTCTTCAGGGAGTCGATGAGGTAGCGGGCGGCCGCGAAGGCGGCCTCCCGGTGGGGAGCGGCGACCCCGACGACCACGGAGATGGCTCCGACGGGGAGCTCGCCGACGCGATGCCAGACCACGACGCGCCGGGCCCCGAACCGGTGCCTCGCGAGCTCCGAGATCCGCGCGAAGTAGGCGAGAGCGAGCCGTTCGTCGGCCTCGTAGAGAAGGCTGTGGACCCGGCCCCCCGGCCGCGCGTCGGCACGCACCCGGCCGGCGAAGAGCGCAATGCCTCCGGATTCGGGGTCCGTCAAGAGGCGGTAGGCGGCGGGGAGGGAGAGCGGGCTCCTCAGGATCGCGACGGGCACCGGCACCATGGCCTATCCCCCACTGTACGGAGGGTGAATGGCGACCTCGTCCCCCGCGACGAGGAGGGGGTCCCCCCGGTCGACGAACTCGCCATTCTGGACGTACCGGCAGCTCTTCAGTACGGCCCGGAGCCGGGGATGCTCCTTCGAGAGCTCCGAGAGCAGCTCGGAGAGGAGAAGACCGTCCGGGCCGACCGGACGGCTGAGGCTCGCCCGTCCGACCGCGATCCGGGCCTGGGCGAACAGGCGAACCGCCACCGATCCGGTCATGGGCGCCGCTCCGGGCGGGGTCCCAGTCGGGGGTTATCGCGCAAGACCATCCGACGCGCCGCCGCGCAAGGTTGGTGGCGAACCCATTAATAGAGCGCCCTTCTGAAATGCGGGATGCCTGAGATCTCCGTCCGTGCCGGCGGCGCCGCCGGCGACGGGATCGCCTCCGTCGGGGAGGCGATCGCGCACGGCTTCTCGCGGATGGGCCTGCACGTCTTCGGGCTCAACGCCTACCAGTCGGTGATCCGCGGCGGCCACGTCTGGTTCCAGGCGAGGGCCTCGCCGGATCGCGTCTACTCCCAGGGGGACCGGGTCGACGTCCTGTACGCCCTGAACCGGGAGACGGTCGACATCCACGCCGCCTTCCTCTCGGACGGCGGCACGGTGATCTTCGATCCCGAGAAGTTCGCGGTCGCCGACGGCGACCTCCCGAACGGGACCCGCGCCCTCGGGGTGCCGACGCTCGAGATCGCCCGCAAGTACACCAGCCAGTCGATCCTCCAGAACGCCGCCGGGCTCGGCGCGACGGCCTTCGTGGCGGGGATCCCGCTCGAGCTCCTCCAGAAGATCCTCGCCGACTCCTTCGGCAAGAAGAAGGGCGAGATCGTCGACTGGAACCTCGGGGCGAGCGCCGACGGCTACAAGTTCGCGCAGGAGCACTCCTCCCCCTCCGAGCGCGCCGCGAAGCCGGCGGGCGCTCCGAAGCTCCTCCTCAGCGGGAACCAGGCGATCGCCCTCGGAGCGGCCGCGGCCGGCCTCAAGTTCCTCGCCCAGTACCCGATGACCCCGGCCTCCTCGATCATGCACTGGCTCGCGGCGCACTCCCGCGAGCTCGGCATCGTCGTGAAGCAGGCCGAGGACGAGCTCGCCGCGATCAACATGGCCGTCGGCGCCTCGTACGGCGGGGTCCGCTCGATGACCGCGACCAGCGGCGGCGGCTTCTCGCTCATGGTCGAGGCCCTCGGCATGGCCGGCATGACCGAGGTCCCGCTGGTCGTCGTCGAGTCGATGCGCAGCGGACCCTCGACCGGGCTCCCCACGAAGACCGAGCAGGGGGACCTCAACCTGATGCTCGGGGCCGGGCAGGGGGAGTTCCCGCGCGCGATCCTCGCCCCGTCGCACCCGCTCGACGCCTTCCGCGCCGCGCAGAAGGCCTTCCAGCTCGCGGAGCGGTTCCAGACCCCGGTGCTCCTCGCCAGCGACCTCCACCTCTCGGAGAACTTCGCCACGATCGACCGGTCGGAGATCGACCTCGACGTCGACCCGGGACCCGTGCCGATCGCGGAGCCGAACGGCGGGGACTACAAGCGCTACCAGTACACGGAGAGCGGGGTCTCCCCGCGCTCGATCCCCGGCCAGCCCGGCCTCCAGTGGATCGCGGGCTCGGACGAGCACGACGAGAAGGGCCACCTGATCTCGGACGTGAAGGCCGGCGTGCCGGTCTGGGTCGCGGAGCGCACGAAGATGTTCAACAAGCGCATGTCGAAGCTGAAGGGCCTCGCGGAGGCGATGGACCCCCCCGCCGTCGAGGGGCCCGCCGGGGCCGACGTCACGCTCATCGCCTGGGGTTCGACGATCGGCGCGGCCCGGGATGCCCGGACCCTTCTCGGGGCGCGCGGGATCTCCACCCAGCTCGTCGCGGTGACCGACGTCTACCCGGTGCCGGGCGACGCGATCGGCCGCGCCCTCGCCGGCGCGAAGCGGACCCTCCTCATCGAGGGGAACTTCTCCGGCCAGTACGGCCGGCTGCTCCGGGCCGAGACCGGCATCCACCTCTCCGAGAAGCTCCTCAAGTACGACGGCGAGCCGTTCTACCCGATGGAGATCGTCGCAAAGGCAGTGGAGATGACCTCGAATGGCCGAAAGTAGCGCCGCCCTCGCGCCCCCGATCGTCGGAACCCCCCTCCCGCTCATCGGCAAGTCCGACACGAAGCCGACCTGGTGTCCCGGGTGCGGCGACTTCAGTGTCGTCGCCGCCGTCGAGCTCGCGGTCAAGCGGCTCAAGATCCCGAGCCACGACGTCGTGATCGTCTCGGGGATCGGCTGTTCGTCGAACCTTCCGCACTTCCTCAGCTCCTACGGCTTCCACGGCATCCACGGCCGGGCCCTCCCGATCGCCGAGGGGATCCGCTGGGCGAACCACGGCCTCACGGTCATCGCCACGGGCGGGGACGGGGACGGCTTCGGGATTGGCGCGGGCCACTTCGTGCACACGATGCGGCGGAACGTCGACCTGACCTACGTCACCATGGACAACCAGATCTACGGCCTCACGACCGGCCAGGCGTCGCCGACCTCGATGCTCGGCCACAAGACGAAGTCGACGCCGACCGGCGTGATCGAGAACCCGATCGATCCGATCGCGCTCGCCCTCGCGAGCGGGGCGACGTACGTCGCGCGGGCCTTCTCCGGCGACGTGAAGCACATGGCGGACCTCGTCGCGGGCGGGATCCAGCACAAGGGCTTCGCCTTCGTCGACGCCCTCTCGCCGTGCGTCACGTACAACAAGATCAACACCTTCGACTGGTTCCGCCAGCGGGTCTACAAGCTCGAGAGCGCCGGGCACGACCCGACGAACATCGTCGCCGCCTGGCAGCGGGCCCTCGAGTGGGGCGACAAGATCCCGATCGGCCTGTTCTACCGCACCGAGAAGCCGACCTACGAGGAGCTCGAGGAGGTGCTCACGGCCGGACCGCTCGCGAAGCAGCCGACGGGGCTGAAGGGCAAGGACGCGCTCCTCGACGAGTTCGAGTAGGCCGGACCGCTCCGGGCCGGGGCCGGCGGGGCGCCGCCCCGCCGACATGTATAAGACGCGGACGGTCCCGGAGAGCCCGGGTCCTCGATTGGGCGCCAGCGACTCCGGGGCCCGGGAGGGGCTCAGCACCGTCACCCGGGGCACCCTCATCCTCCTCATCGGGACGCTCGGGTACGTCGTCGAGAACTTCGTCGCCCGGGTCCTGCTCGTACGGACCCTCTCGCTGGCCGAGTGGAGCTCCTTCTCGCTCGGCCTCACCTCGAGCGGCCTCCTCGCGGCGCTCGGGAGCTTCGGGATCGGCTCCGCGATCGCCCGGATGCTCCCCTACACCGGGGACCCGGCCGAGCGGCGCCAGATGGTCCGGACCTCCTTCTGGATCGTCACGCCGGCCGCGGCCGGGATCGCGGTCCTGCTCTTCGCGGTCGCCGAGCTCTCGCCGGACCGGGCGCTCACCGGGCTCCCCATCACGCTCGGCTTCCTCGCGGTCGCCGCCGCCTTCTCGATCCTCTCCGGGCTCGTCGCCGCGGTCTTCCAGGGCTTCGAGGACGTCAGCGCCAACGCCGTCTTCGTCCAGATCGTCAATCCCCTCCTCTTCCTCGTCTTTCTCGCCCTCGCCTACGGCGCCGGCGGCCTCCACCTGAGCTACCTCGCCGCGCTCCTCTCCTACGTCTTCGCCGCCGTCGCCACGCTCGGCACCCTCATCGTCTTCGCCCGGATCCGCCTGCCGAGGGTGCTCCCGCCGGGCCCCCGGCCCGCGGGCCTCTCGAGCCGGCTCCTCTGGTTCGCGCTCCCGCTCTTCGTCGTCGGGATCCTCGGCTACCTCACCCAGAACGCCGACACGCTGGTCCTCGGCCTCTTCCACCCCTCGGAGGTCGGGCAGTACACCGCCTCGCTGTCGCTCGCGCGCCTCCTGCAGGTCGGGGTCTCGTCGCTCGGCTACATCGTCCTCCCCGTGACGACGCGGTTCCTCCGGCAGAAGGACCCCTCCGCGGTCCGGATCACCTACGTCACGACGACGAAGTGGACGATCCTCGCCTCGCTGCCGTTCTTCCTGCTCTTCTTCTTCCTCCCGCTCGGGTCGATGACCTTCGTCTACTC
>JASHVI010000171.1 GCA_030039525.1 Thermoplasmata archaeon | reverse complement strand
CCCGCCCCCGGGCCCGGCGACCCGACCCGGCCGACCCGCCCGGATCGGCGGGCCCCTCCGCGGCACCCGGCTAGCCCCCCGTGGCGAGCCGGTAGACGACGAGGTCGCTGCTCGTGAAGTCCGGGTAGAGGTAGCCCCGGTCGGCGAGCTGCACCAAGGTGTCGTTGACGAGGGTGCGCGGCTCGGCGGCGCCGGCGCTGATCGTCCAGTCCACCATGAGGTAGGAGACCCCGAGCCCCCGCATCATCCCGAGCCACTGCGTGGAGATGTTGGAGCCCTGGATCGCCTCGACCGAGATCGGGGCGGAGACGACCCCGAAGGTGCGGGCCGGCTCGCGGATCTGCACGGAGATGCCGCCGATCCGGCTCAGGTTCGCGGGGCTCCCGGAGTCGGGGGCGTCGAGCAGGAGGTCGGCGGTCAGCGTCCCGTTCGACATCGAAGGGACGAGCGCGTTCGAGGCGGAGCCGAGGACGTACCAGGCGACGCCCCCGGCCTCGGTCTGGACCCCGACCCAGACGTTGCCGGCGGCGACGGCGTCCGGGAGGAAGGAGGTGTTGGTGTACGGCAGCTGGACCTGGAGCCAGGTCGATCCCGTGATGCTGAAGGCCTTCGAGGCGCCGAAGGAGTACCGTAGCCCGCCCGTCGCGGTGGCGGTCCGGGCCGTGTCGATGCTCGGGAAGGAGAGGTTCAGGGTCCGCTCCGTCGGCATCTGGGGGACGAGGGGGTTCGTCGCGATCGAGTAGTTCTGCGCGGTGTTGTTGACGAAGAGCGCGTACTCGCCGTAGTAGCGGGGCACGATGAACGAGGCCGGGTAGTAGAAGTTCGTGTAGAACCCGTTCGCGCCGTTGTAGCCCCAGCTCGTCGTGAAGTAGGTGTCGATCTCGGGCAGCAGGAGGACCGTCGGGGTCGAGCCGTTCAGGAGCGCCGCGCGCGCCTCGGCGTAGGCGCTGGGGATCTCGAAGCCCTCCTGGTCGGGGGCCCAGGTGGTGCGCTCGACCTGACCGTTGTAGATCGGCAGCGCCGAGGCCGCGATGACCGCGGTGAGGCCCGTGGCGAGCAGGATCCCCGAGATCCGGCCCCAGCCGGAGTGCCGGCGCCCGTCGGAGTCGAACGGGGGCCGGAGCACCGAGGCCCGGCCGGGCGAGGAGGCCGCGCCCGCCGCGCCCCCGCCGGAACTGAAGAGTTGCCCCGCGAAGTTCCCGAGGGTCACGACGGAGAAGGCGACCAGCGCCGGGAAGAGCTTCGAGAGCAGGATGAGGGTGAGCGAGTAGGTCTGCAGGAGGGTGTCGCCGTACGGGAGGAGCGCGGTCAGCTGGTCGTGGACGGTCCCGAACGGCGGGTTCGAGCCGGCCTCCCAGAGGACGCCCGGGACGGAGATCAGGAGGGCCGCGGAGACGAGGAGCCGGTCGGGGAACTCCCAGGCGGCCACGATGACCGCCGGGACGACCAGGGCGAGCGCCGGCCAGGCGAAGCTCGCCAGGATCATCAGGGGGTTCTTCGAGTAGCCGTAGTAGTACAGCGTGTGCTGGAAGGTGACGCGACCCTCGAGCCGGAGCGTCGCCCAGATCGTGTTGTAGCTCGTCGACGTGAACCGGGTCGAGTAGTACGCCGCGACCGACCCGACGCTGTGCAGGTTGAATCCCGGGGAGGTGATGAAGAGGTAGAGCGGGTAGAACAGCAACACCGCCGCGATCGGCGCCCCCACCACGACGATGCGCGCGACGCTGGCGTAGGTCGCCTTCGCCTCCGCCGGGGTGCGTCGGAAGGCGCCGAGGGCGATCACGACGGCGCCGAGGAAGAGGACGAGCGTGATGCCGATCATCCGGATCTCGTTCGGGATCGAGTCCGGCGCGGAGAGGCCGGCGGCGAGGCCGAGCAGCACGGTGTCGAGCCAACCGAACCGGCGGCCGGTCGAGATCGACTTGAGGAACTTGACGAGGAATCCCAGGACCACGAAGTAGGCCGAGCTCGAGAGGTTGAGGTTCGTGAGTAGCCCGACGTACCAGTAGGAGATCGCGACCGGCGAGACGAGGTAGAGCCCGGCGGCGATCGCCCCCGCCGCCAGGAGTCGGCCGCCCGTGAAGGAGCGCCGCAGGAGCTGCCGCGTGAAGAACTGGGCGGCGAAGCAGGCGCAGAAGGCCTCCATCCCCGTCGAGAGGTAGAGCGCGTGCGAGGGGTTGTTCGGAAAGACCCAGGCCGCAAGACTCGGGAGGATGTAGTCCGAGTGCGGGCTCGCCCAGAAGTCCCCCGCCCGGTAGATCCCGATGTTGTCGGCCCCGTAGAGCAGGGCCCCCCGGGTCCAGTAGTAGATCGTTCCGACGAAGGCGACGGCGAGCGCGAGCGAGATCAGGAGCCGGGTTCCCCGATCATCGTTCCGGAAGAACCCCACCACGGCCCGACGGGCCCGGGACAGGACGGAGGGCGCCGGGGTCGGGACGGGTCGGCGGCGCGGGGACGGGGGGGAGGCCTTCGACGGCGCCGGCGGGACCGAGGGTGGCGGGGCCGTGGGCGGGGCGGGGACCGGGGCGGACGGGCGAGGGGCGCCGCTCGGGGCCGTCGCGGGGGCGCTCATCCCGTCCTCCGAGGGAGGAGAGCGGCCCGAGGCGCCCGCAGCACGCTGGGAATTCTGGCGTTCGGGCTAGTTGAAGGCTCCGCAGGCTGCCGCGCGGGAGCGCCGGCGCGGCCCCGGTGGGATTCGTCCGCGCGGGGTCGCGGCGCTCCGCGAGCGCCCGGCGGGAAGCTTCGCGGCGGCGCCCGCACGAGGCTCGACCTCAGGTCGCGCCGTACTTGCGAACGAACCAGGAGACGAAGCGCCGGGGGACGTGCGGGGCGATCGGCCAGTTCATGACTCGCACCCCGATGATCGAGGCCATCATCACCGGGATCGCGTGGCTGACCCTCAGGCGGCTGTCCTCGTCGTGGGCCCAGGTCACGGGGACCTCCCGGATCTTCCGGTGCCCCTTGCGGACGTGGTAGAGCAGGTCGACGTCGAAGGCCCAGTTCGTGAGCGTGACGGCGGCGAGCACCGGGGAGACGACCTCGCGCCGGAAGAACTTCGCCCCGCACTGGGTGTCGCGGAGCGGGAGCAGCAGGACCGTGCGTGCGAAGAAGTTCCAGATGCGGCTGTAGAGCCGGCGGAACCGCGGCTGCGGGACCGTGACGACGCTGTCCTTCAGCCACCGGGAGGCGACGACGCAGTCGGCCCCCTCCAGGGCCTCGACGAGCTTCGAGAGCTCCCTCGGCGGGATCGGGCCGTCGGCGTCCAGGTACCCGACGCAGTCGTACTGCGCCTCGGCCATCCCGCGGAGCACCGCCCCGCCCTTGCCGAGCTTGTGCGGGAACTCGAGGACCCGGACCCCCCGGTTGCCGTACGATCGGGCGAGCTCCGCGGTGCGGTCCCGGGCCCCGTCAACGACGACGATGACCTCGAAGGGGTCTCCGCGCCCCTCCAGCATCGGGAGGTACTTCTCGAGGGTCCGGGGGAGCCGTTCCTCCTCGTTCCAGGCGGGGATCACGATGCTCAGGCCCGGCATCTTCCTGGCGACCCCTCCCCGAGCCCGGGCCGGCGTCCAGA
>JASHVI010000170.1 GCA_030039525.1 Thermoplasmata archaeon | reverse complement strand
GGACGTTGAAGCCGACGTTGTCGCCCGGGATCGCCTCCTGGACGGCCTCGTGGTGCATCTCGATGGTCTTCACCTCGCCGGACTTCCCGCCCGGGAGGAAGATGATCTTGTCCCCGACCTTGAGCCGCCCGGTCTCCACGCGGCCCACCGGCACCGTGCCGATCCCGGTGATCGTGTAGACGTCCTGGACCGGGAGGCGGAGCGGCTTGTCGGTCGGCTTCTCGGGGACCTTCAGGTTGTCGAGGGCCTGCAGGAGGGTCGGTCCCTTGAACCAGGCCATGTTCGGGGAGGCCTTGTTGATGTTGTCGTCCTTGAAGGCGGAGATCGGGACGAAGACGACCTGCTGGTCGACCTTGAAGCCGACGTTCTTGAGGAGCTTCGTCAGCTCCTCCTTGATCTCCTCGTACTTCTTCTCGGAGTAGTTGACCTCCTGGCGGTCCATCTTGTTGACCGCGCAGATCAGCTGCTGGACCCCGAGCGTCCGGGAGAGGAAGATGTGCTCCCGGGTCTGCTCCTGGATCCCCTCGGCGGCGGAGCAGACGAGCACGGCCGCGTCGGCCTGGCTCGTCCCGGTGATCATGTTCTTGACGAAGTCGCGGTGGCCGGGCGCGTCGATGATGGTGAAGTAGTACTTCTGGGTGTCAAACCGGCGGTGCGCGATGTCGATGGTGACGCCGCGCTCCCGCTCCTCCTTGAGGTCGTCCATCACCCAGGCGAACTCGAAGGTCGCCTTGCCCTTCGACTCGGCCTCGGCGCGGAACTTGTCGATCTCCTCCTGGCGGATGTAGCCGGTGTCGAGCAGGAGCCGGCCGACCGTCGTGGACTTCCCGTGGTCGACGTGGCCGATGAACACGATGTTGAGGTGGGGCTTGTTCGCCATGCTTCCGGGCGCGCCGAGCAGCCCTCCCTATTTAGAGCTTCGGCGGGTTTTTTGCCCGGGGACGGTGGGGCCCCGGTCCGCCGGGCGCGGGCTCCCGGGGGCCCGAGGGCCCCCTCCCTGCAGCGCGCGCAGGATCTCGTAGGCGCGCGGGACGTGCTCGTCCCGCAGGTAGATCAGGAGCTCCGGGCTCGCGGTCAGAAGCTCGGTGATCGTGACGTCGTTCAGCACAAACTCCCGGGCGATCCTCGAGAGGACCCCGGGGGTCTCGATCGCCGCCTCCGGGAACTGCAGGCTGAGCTCGGAGAGGTGGGCGGCCCGGTGCCTCGGCCGGAAGCGGTCGAAGAGGTGCCGGACCTCCGCCTCCTTCGCCTCGTCGAGGAGGAGCTTGATCGAGGTCGTCCCGACGATGATCTTCAGCGTGTCGCCGCGGTCGTAGTTGATGTGGGCGATCAGCTCCTGGAGCCGCTCGAGCAGGCTCCGCTCCTTCTCGAAGTCGAGCAGGAGGATCCGGTCCTTGAGACCGAGCCGGACCGACGGGAAGAGGTCCGCGGGCGCGGGGCCCTCCGATCGGGCCACGGCCTCCTGGCGCCGCAGGGTCGCGATCAGGGCGTCGAACTGATCGGACCGGGCGACCCCCTCGGCGACGAGGAATCGGGCCAGCGCGCGCCGGTTGAGGAGACCCGCCTGGTAGCACTTCTCGATCTCCGGCCGCCGGGCGAGGAGCGACCGGACGTCGAGTTCCAATTGTGACATCGAGTATCCAAAAGAGTTGATGTTCACTTAAAGAGCACGATTGTGTCACGCGGGAGAAGTACCCGCGGGCGCGTAGGGAGCGCCGAGGTGAGCGACGTGAGCGATCCGGTCCGATTCGAGCTGAGCCCCGAGGAGATCCCGCGCCGCTGGTACAACCTCGCGGCGGACCTGCCGCATCCGATACCGCCGCCGCTCAATCCGGCGACCCGCAAGCCCGTCGGACCCGAGGACCTCGCCCCGATCTTCCCGCGGGCCCTCATCGGGCAGGAGGTTTCGACCGAGCGCTACATCAACATCCCGGAGGAGGTCCGGGAGGCGTACGCGCTCCTCCACCGCCCCTCCGGCCTCCAGCGCGCCGTCCACCTCGAGGCCTACCTGCGCACGCCGGCCCGGATCCTCTTCAAACGCGAGGATCTGAGCCCGACCGGGAGCCACAAACCGAACACCGCGTTCGCGCAGGCCTACTACAACCGGGAAGAGGGCGTCGAGCGGCTCGTCACGGAGACCGGGGCGGGGCAGTGGGGCTCGGCGCTCGCCCTCGCCGCGCGCCACTTCGGGCTCGGGTGTCGGGTCTTCATGGTCCGCGCGAGCTTCGACCAGAAGCCGTACCGCAAGCACGTGATGCGGCTCTACGGGGCCGACGTGGCGCCCTCCCCGAGCTCCCTGACGCGCTTCGGGGAGGGGCTCCTCGCCGAGGCCCCGGGCCACCCGGGCAGCCTCGGGATCGCGATCAGCGAGGCGCTCGAGTACACCGTGACCCATCCGGGCTCGAAGTACGCGCTCGGGAGCGTCCTCAACCACGTGATGCTCCACCAGAGCGTCATCGGGCTCGAGCTCCTCGAGCAGCTCCGGCGCAACGACCTGCATCCGGACGCGTACATCGGGTGCGTCGGCGGCGGGAGCAACTTCGCCGGATTCAGCTACCCGGCGATCGGGGAGGCGCTCCGGCGGGGGGACTCGAAGACCGAGTTCGTCGCCGCGGAGCCCGCGGCCGTGCCGTCGATGACCCGGGGGCGCTACGAGTACGACTTCGGGGACACGGCCCAGATGACCCCGCTCCTGAAGATGCACACCCTCGGCGCCGCGTTCCTGCCGCCCCCGATCCACGCCGGGGGGCTCCGGTACCACGGCGTGGCCCCGTCCCTGAGCCTCCTCGTCGACGCGGGGATCGTCCGCCCGGTCGCCTACGAGCAGGAGAGCTGCTTCGAGGCGGGGCGGATCTTCGCGCAGACGGAGGGGATCGTTCCGGCCCCGGAGTCGACCCACGCGATCCGGGCCACGATCGACCGGGCGCTCGCGGCGAAGCGCTCCGGGGAGCGCGCGACGATCGTCTTCAACCTCTCCGGCCACGGCCTCCTGGATCTCGAAGGGTACGCCGAGCACTTGGCGCGCGTGCCGACCCCGCTGCCCCTACCCGAGGAGGCGCCCCTCGCGTCCGCGTGATCCTCCCCGCCGGATCCCGTTTCTCTCCGGCGGCCTTGGGCCCGGGCCCCGAGCAAATATCCGGTCCCTGCGCTACGCGGGGCCGTGGTCCGTTCCCAGGGAGAAGACCCGACGGGGGGGTTGCCGCGCTCGGTCCGGTGGCCCCTTCCCCCTCCCGGACGCGTCCGACACGCCTGGATGCTGAGGCTCTCCCTACGCCGTTGGCGGCTCCGCGGGCTTCTGCGCCTCGCGCTCCCCTACCTCCCCGCGCGGTCCCGGGTCGTCGATCTCGGGGCCGGCACCGCGGCCGACCTCGAGGATCTCCGGAAGCTGCGGCCCGACCTCGTCGGCGCGCGGGCCGTCCTGCTCGAGGCCCAGCGTGGGATGCTCGAGAAGGTGCCCGAACCGGTCCGACGGGCACCGAGCACCCACGCGGTGCTCGGCGACGCGGCCCGGCTTCCCCTCCGGGACGGAAGCGCCGACCTGGTGCTGTCGGTCGGGCTCCTCTGCTGCGTCGCCGAGCCCTCGGTCCCGACCGTCGTGGCGGAGTCGGTCCGCGTTCTGGCGCCGGGCGGGTTCCTCCTCCTGGCGGTGACGCGCTGGAGGGGCCGCTCCGACGAGGCGCTCCACCGCGAGGCCGGCCTCCTCCGGGTCTCCGGAGGACGCGCCGGTCGCGCCCTGTTCACGAAGCCGGCCGGGGCTCCCGCTCCCGCCGCGCGGTGACGGGCCCCGCGCGGCTCCTTCCGTGTAGAGTCCGGTAATTCTTTCTCTCCTTCAAAGGAGGGGGTGGCGGGGGAGGAGCGTCGGCCACGCTCAGGCCTCCGCTAACTGCTCGACGAGGCGCTCGTGGAGGCCCAGGAGCGCCTCCATCGGCAGCTTGCGCTGGAACGCCTCCGCCGGACACTCCAGGTCCCACAGCGACCCGTGGATCGCGTGGTTGTACACCTCGATGAACTCCCCGAGGGTCGCATACCGCCACCGATGCCGGTCATACTCCCGCCACAGCCGCTCCAGCTTCCCGTTCGTCTGCGGATGGTTCACCCGGGACACCACGTGCTCGATCCCTTGCGCCCTCAGGAACCGCTGGAAGACCCCCTCTCCCTGACGGGCCGGCACCAGCGCCGTCGCCTCCTTCGAGGTGACGTAGAACGGAGCGCCCCGGTCGGTGAGGACCTGGTCGATCCGTAGGTTCCACTCCCGGGCGACCGCCAGGGCCTCGCGCAGGGTGGCCACGGCGATCTCCGAGTTCTCCGTCGGGAACTCCCCCCCGGCGAGGATCATCCGGCTGGCGTCATCCTCCCAGAGGATGCACTGGGGCTTGTCGAACGCGGTTCGATGGAAGTCCCCGTGCAGCAGCGACCCCGAGTGGGTCCGCTCGTAGCGGACCCACTTCCGTCGACGCTGCTTCTTCGGGGTGTTCACGACCCACCCCTGGGCCCGGGCGAACCGGTAGATCTTCATCTTCGGGATGACGATCCCGCGGTGGCGGAGCGCCTTGTAGAGGAGCGAGGCGCCGCGCGGGAGGCGCGCCCACTCGGCGCGGAGGAGGGCCTTCTCCTCGGCGGTGAGGGGCGGCGCCGGGGGCCGTCGGTTGGTCTTCAAGAGCGGGATGCCGCCGACCTCGCGGGAGAGCTGGAGCACCTGATAGAGGCGGCGTCGGGTGACGCCCCAGCGGGCGGCCATCTGGCCGACGGTCTCGAGGGGCCGAGGGGCCTGGGACTGTCGGACCAAGTAGGCGATCCGCTCGTTCGTCAGCTTGGTCACGCCGGGGGAAGGGTCGGGCCGCTTGGAGTTCGGCCAGCGGCCGAACGGCCGACCCCCCCACGACCCCCCCTTTCCCGTCGAGGGCAGGGCCTCCGCCTCCCCGGGCCGGGAGGGAAAGAATTGTTGGACTCCACAGGGCTCCACCCTCGAACGAAATCTACTTGTTCTCTCTCCGGGACGTCGAGCCGGCGCCCATGGCCACCGTGAATCCTACTTCTCACCGGAGGGCCCAGGGCTCCCCG
>JASHVI010000169.1 GCA_030039525.1 Thermoplasmata archaeon | reverse complement strand
GTTCATGGAGGCGATCGCCGAGGGGAACGACCCGCCCGCCCAGAGCGTGAACCAGTTCGAGTGCCAGCTCACGAGCGGCTACGTGAAGGTCCTCGTCTACAACATCCAGACCGTCACGCCGATCACCTCCTACATCGAGGGGCTCGCGGAGTCGCACAACGTCACCGTGACCTACGTCAGCGAGACGATCCAGCCCCCGGACACCACCTTCGAGCTCTGGATGTACGGGGAGTACGGGAGCCTCGAGAACGCGCTGAACGCCTACGAGCTCGGGCAGTGAGGCCGGTTGCTCGGTGAGGAGCCCCACGCCCCGACCCGCGTCCTCCCCGGGGAGGCCCCGGAGAGCATCCGGGCCGAAGGGCTGGAGGTCCGGTACGACGGCCACCCCGTCTGGCGGGAGGCCTCCTTCGAGGTCCTCCGGGGGGAGTTCGTCGCGGTCATCGGCCCGAACGGCGCCGGGAAGACCACCCTCTTCCGGATGCTCCTCGGCCTCCACTGGCCCTCGGCCGGCGCCCTCACGGTCTTCGGGTCCGCGCCCACGCGGGGGAACCGGCGGATCGGCTACGTCCCCCAGAAGCACACGATCAACCAGGAGACGCACCTCGCCGGGGAGAACCTCGTCCGGCTCGGGTACTCCGGCACCCACCCGACGCCCCCGTTCCTCGGCCTAAGGGCGGAGCGGGACGCCGCCTGGGAGGCCCTCGAGGCGACCGGGGCGACCGAGCTCTGGGACAAGCCGCTCGGCTCCCTCTCCGGGGGTGAGCTCCAGCGGATCTTCCTCGCGGAGGCCCTCGTCAGCCGCCCGGAGATGCTGCTCCTCGATGAGCCGCTCTCCAACCTCGACCTCCGCCGGAGCCGGGAGCTCGTGGAGACGATCCACCGGGTCGTGCAGCGCCAGCACGTGACCACGCTGCTCGTGGCGCACGACATCAACCCGATGATCCGCTGCCTCGACAAGGTGATCTACATCGCGAACGGCCGGGTCGCGACCGGCGCCCCGAGCGAGGTGCTGACCTCGGAGAGCCTCACGAGGCTCTACGGGGTCCGGGTCGAGGTGCTGAGGGACTCCCGGAACAACATCGTCATCGTCGGGGGCGAGGACGACCACGGGCAGGAGGGCGGATGAGCGCGCTCTTCTCGCTGAACCCGTTCTACTGGAACCTCGTCACCGACTTCCGGCTGATCTTCGCCGAGACGTTCATGCGCAACGCCTACGCCGGGGGCACGCTCGTCGCCCTCCTCGGGGGCCTCATCGGCTACTTCGTCGTCCTCCGACGCTCGGCCTTCGCGAACCACGCCCTCGGCCACACCGGGTTCTCGGGCGCCGCCGCGGCGGTCCTCGTCGGGATCTCGCCGATCTACGGCCTGCTCGCCTTCACGATGGTGACCGGCACCGGCATGGCCCTGATGGGTACGAAGGCCTCCAACCGCGACGTCGAGATCGGCACCATGCTCGCCTTCGCGCTCGGCCTCGGCCTCCTCTTCCTCGGCCTCTACCAGGGGTACGCGACCGAGGCCTACTCGATCCTCTTCGGCGAGCTCCTCGGCATCTCGGTGGCGCAGCTCTGGCTGACGGTCTACGCCACGATCGGCGTCTTCGTCGTGATGGCCTTCCTCTACCGGCCGCTGCTCTTCTCGTCGCTGGACGAGGACGTCGCCGAGGCGAAGGGGCTGCCGATGAAGCTCCTCGGCCTCACCTTCATGCTCCTCCTCGCGGTCGCGATCTCCTTCGCGGTCACCGTCGTCGGGGTCCTGTTGATCTTCGCGCTCACCGTCACGCCGGCGGCGATCGCCGTGCGCTTGACGCGCCGTCCCTGGTCGGCGATCCTCGTGTCGATCACGATCGCGGTGACGGCCGTCTGGGCCGGGCTCTTCCTCAGCTGGTACCTGAACCCGCCGGTCAGTTTCTTCATCTGCGGCATCATCTTCTTCGAGTACCTCGTCGTCCGGGGCAGCGCGGCGATCCGCGCCTCCTCGCTCCTCCGCGGCGTGACCGTCCCCGAGCGGGACTCGATCGCGCGGCTCCGCTCCGCGGGGCTCCTCGGCATCGCCTCGCAGGGCCTCGCGCTCGCGGGTCTCTTCGCGCTCGCCCCCGCCCACCCCGCCGATCCGAGCTGGCTCTGGGCCGCGTCGACGTACACCCCCGCGCACGCCCTCGGGGTCGGCCTGCTCGCGGCGGGCGTCGCGCTCGCGGGGCTCTCGGCGCTGCTCTACTTCCTCGGCTTCCGGGGCGCGACGAGGCTCTCGAGGGTCTTCTTCCTCCCGACCTACCTCTCGCTGCTCGGCCTCCTCGGTCTCGGGCTCGCGATCGCGGGGCTCTTCCTCACGGTCGAAGGAACCCTGGCCGCGGCCTCCGGCTACGCGCTGGCCCCGGTGTACACCCTGTTCGGCGCCCCCCTCCTCCTCGTCGGCGCCGTCCTCCTCTTCTTCGGGCTGCTCGGCCAGGTCGTCGGCACCTGGCGGGCCTCGAGCACCTACGCGAACCGCCTCTTCCGGGTCGGCGCCGTGCTCCTGTTCCTCCCGATGCTCGGGCAGGTGGTCGCCTCCCTCGGCTACCACGGCGTGACCCAGCGGCTGCCGAAGGCGGAGCCGCTCGCCGCAGCGGCGGGATAGCTCCGGCTCGACCCGGCCCGGCCGACCCCCCGATCGGGGGGAGCGATGGGACCTACGGGCCCAAGGACCCGGCGCGCGGCGCGGCCTGCGGAGCCCGGTGTCCCTCGCCGTACGCCGGGGGCTCCCCGCGAAGGCGCAGGGCTGGCCAGACACCGGGGTCCGGCCGAGGGGTCCGGTTCCCTCCGAGGGTACGGGGCGCCGCTACGGGGAGGTCACCGTTCGTGAAACACGACTCCCGGGGCCTCGCGCAGATCGGGGTCGCTGGTGTGGAGGGTCGCGCCGAACCGACGCGCCGTGGCGTAGATCAGCGCGTCGGAGAAAGGAAGCCCCAGCGTGAGGCTGTAGTCCGCGGCCTCCAGGGCGATTCGCTCGTCCACCGGGACGAGCTGGGTGGCCCGCAGGGCCGCGATCGCCGTGAGAGCTGCCGCCTCTCCTCGCACGGGTCGCAGCTTTCGGTACACTTCATACACCGTGACGACGGACGTGACGATCCCCGTCGGCCCCGCCTCGTCGAGGACCCGGTCGTACCCGGGAGCTCTCGGGCCACCGAGAAGTCGCTCGAGCCACCCGTAGCTGTCGAGACTGATCACCCGCGGACCTCGGGCGCTTAGAACCGGTCGGTGTGGTCGCGGAGATCGCTCAGGTCCAGCTCCGGCCCGCGGAGCATTCCCTTGGTCTTGGGGAACGGCGTCACCGGAACGAAGTGGAGGACCCCGTGTTTCACGATGACGGCCATCCGGTCGCCGGGCCGGATGTGGTTCTCCTCCCGGATCCGTTCGGGGATCACGACCTGGTACTTCGACGAAACCTTCACGGTATCCATCGTTCGATTCATCGTTGAACTAACGTTATATCGATATATCCGCCTTTCGAATCGGTCGGCGGCGGGAGGAGGGCCCCGGCGAGGGTCGGACGCTCGGAGAGGGGACGGTACGGGCCGGGTTACGACGCGGGGGTCAGCCGAGGGAGGGAATCGAACCCCCAGGAAACGGATCTGCAGTCCGTCGCATTAACCATTCTGCCACCTCGGCGCGGGGCGGGGAGACAAGCCGCGAGTTATGAGCCCATCCGGGTCCGGACCCGCTCGAGGAGCGCTCGTGCGCCCTCGGACCGAACGACCACGCCCCGGCGGCGAGGGGCGGGGGGTCTTTAGGGAGGGGGGAATCGCCTACCGATGCCCGCGTCCGATCCCCTCGACGCCGCGCGGAAGAAGTTCGCCGCGATCGCCGAGGCGTTGGCGAAGGAGGACGCGAAGATCTCCGGGCTCCGCAAGGGCTTCGGGACCCGGTCGATGTTCCTCGGTCGCAAGATGTTCGCCGTCCTCGACAAGTCCGGCGACCTCGTCGTGAAGCTCGCCCCGGAACGCGTCGAGCGGCTCATCGCCTCGAAGGTGGGACGACCGTGGCACCCCGGAACGGGGGTTCCCCTGAAGGAGTACCTCGCCGTCCCTCGCGCCAAGATCCGCCAGTGGGAGGCCCTGGTTCGCGAGGCCCGGGACCACATGGGCGCGAAGAAGTAGTAACCGCGGCCCCTGGCCTTCGGGGCCCCTCGCTCTCGCCCCGGTCAGACCGGCCGCATCCCCCGGGAGATGCGGAGGAGCGTCGTGCGGAACGCGAGGCGGAGCCGGTCCGGGATCGCGAAGGAGCGCCCCCCGCCCTGCGTCCGACGCGCCCGCAGCGCCTCGAGGATCTCCTCAACGGAGTCGACCCCGGGCGGGAACTCGGTGTAGGCGCGTCCCAGGTCGCGCATCTCGTGCACGTCGCTCCCCCCCGTACCCCCGAGTCCCCGGCGGGCCGCGACGAGCTCGGCCCGGGCGTTGGCGCTCTCGCTGTTGTGCCCGTTCACCGTCTCGAGGGCCGGCACCGGGGCCCGCTCCGCGAGCCGCCGGCCGATCCCGTGCGACCAGCGCATCGGATGCGAGGGGACCGGGACCCCGCCGTGCTCGGTGACCCACCGGCAGGTCTCCTCGAAGGGCCGGTGGATCGGCGGGAGCTCGGTGAGGCCGAGCCCGAGCAGGTGCCCCTCGACCGTCGAGATCTCGATCCCGGGGACCAGCCGGAGCCTCGGGTACCGCTCGGAGAGCCGGGCG
>JASHVI010000168.1 GCA_030039525.1 Thermoplasmata archaeon | reverse complement strand
GAGCGCGCTGACGGCGTCGCCGGTGATCGCGAGCAACGCGCTGGTCTACACCGGAACGGCCTCCGGCGAGGTACTCGCGCTCGATGTCTCGAACGGGACCCAGGTCTGGAAGTACACGATGCCGGCCTCGATCAACGACGGGCTCCTGCTCGCCGATGGGCTTCTCGTGGTGGGCGACTCGAACGGGGACCTCGACGTGTTCCAGTAGGCGCACCCGGCGAGACGGGCCGGGTCGAACGGCCCGCCTACGCCGGGCGCCCGAAGGCCCGAGGCGAACGACGGCGCCGTCCGGCACGGCCCCCTTCGGACGACGGAGGCGCCGAAGTAAGCGGCCGAGGGCGTTCCCTTCAGACTCCCCGGAGCCGTCGCGGCGGCTTCCCCTCCTTCGTCGCCGACTCCCGAGGCCACCGGGGTCTCGTACCGGTCGCGCCGATGGAGGTCGTCAAAAACGACGCGATCGCGTTCGCCGGCCGCCGAGAGCTGCGGCGATTTGTTCCTCCCACCTTCGCGACGGCCGGATCGCACCGGAGCCACGATCAGACAGACCGCGGACCCCGCCGGTCGAAGTACTCGGTCACGAAGAACTTCCCGACGGCCACGGGACAGCCGACGGTGGCGACGGCCAGCAGAACGTACCCGAGGTCGAGCGCCCCGGCGAGTCCCCCGGGACTCGCGTCGTTGACGAGGGCGGAGAGGTTCGCGACCAGAAACGTGATGCCGGTCAACCCCGCCCACCAGACCCAACCTCCGGGCACGCGATCGATCTCCCGGCAAAGCATCTCGGGGAAGGAGCGGGATGGCAGCTCGGACAGACCCATGGGGGACCCCTATCGAGTACGGCGCTCGTGCGAACGCGCGGGCGGCCGGCTCGGTCCGCAGGCGGCCCGATCGGACGGGCCGGCCGCGGCGTCGACGGGCCGGCCCGGTGACAGGAGCAGGATCGGCCCACCTACGTCACGGAGATCCAGTGGAGCGTCACGCCGTAGCCGGGCGAGTTGAAGTTGACGTGGGCCGCTCCGTGGGTCCCGAGGTATCCGACCTTCCCGATGTACGAGAACTGAGTCTCGGCCCCGGCTTGGAGTTCGATGAGCAGGAGGAAGTGACCGCCCTGGCCTTTCAGGTCCTTCGGATCGAAGGTGACCGTCTGGGTCTGAACGAACGAGTGGCTCCAGTTTCCCCCGGACGCCGTCCCGGTCTGAACTAGGGTAAGGTTCGAGCAGGTCCCCGTCCTCGCCGTGCAGGATGAGCGGGAGTAGACGGAGGAGTATGCGATCACCTGAATCCCCGTCGCACCGCCGATCGTTCGCACATGAGTGCCGTCGAGGTCGAGCAGCGTCCACGATACTCCCACCCAGGAGTAGGCCTGGAGGCTGCACTCCTGCTCGGTGTTGACCTTGGCGGAAAGGGTCGCGATGGGGCAAGACCCGGCGATCTGAAGGGAGGAGGTCAGGTTTCCGGACACCGTGAAGTTGATCGAGAGATTCCGATGGGTCCCCGGGAACGAGATGGGGAAGGTAAGGAACCGAGAACCGATCTCGACCGCCTCGTACACTCCGGCGTCCGTAGTGTTCGAAGCCGGGTTCGGACATGCCGTGGTGGACGCTGAGGCGTTGGCGAACGAACTCCCGGTGCCCCGGTTATAGGTCGGAACCAACCCCAGCGCTCCATGCGAGCAGGTGCCGACGTCCTGCTGGGACAGCGTCGCTTCGGAGAGGTGGGCAAAGGGGAGTCGATAGGTCTTGCTAAAGCCGGGGGTCGCCCCGGCGCCGGCCGGCGAGGCCAGCAACCCGCCCACGATCGTGACCGCAGCCACCAGAACCAGCCCAACGCCCGGGACCCTCGATCGCGCCGCTCGTAGTCTCATCCTTCAATCCCTCCGGACGGCCCCTTCGGGCCGGAGCCGATCCTCGCGGGCAACGCCCACCCCGCCATAAAGTCGCCGAAGATCGAAGCCCGCGACGGGCGCGACGCACCCGGTCCGCCGTGCGACGTGGGCGATCGCTCGCTTCCAACCCGGCGCTCCGGAGCCTCCGAGCCCACGCGGCCGCGCGGGTTCTTCGGAGGGAGGGAGGCGCCCGAGGCGGAAGGCCCGGTCCGGGGCCGCCCCCGGAGCTCGACCGTCCGGCAGCGACTCGGGATAGAACGCGGCCTACCGTAGCGAGCCCGTGGCTCCCCCACGCGAGCGACGGTCGAGTCCTTACCGTCCAGGTTATCCCCGCCGCCCGATGGAGTGTGCCGTGAGGGCGGGGCGGTGATCCCCCGCACCGAGGCCCCGGGCTCTTCTCCCGAGATCGGGGCCGATCCGGAGGGGTACGCCCACGCTCTTGGACCGCGAGGTTTTAGGTAGCCCGCTCGAGTTGCGGTCACCGGATCGGATGTCACCCTCAGGGGCCGGTCGCTGGACGGCCGTCGCGGCCCTCGCGCTGCTGCTGCTCGTCCCGATGCCTCCGACCCGCGCCGACGCGACGCCAGGGACCGACGACGGCTACACCCTGTCCCTCGTCTCGCCACCGAACTTCAACGCGCTCGCTCCCTACGTCTACAACTACCACGGATCGGCGTACCCCGCTCTCGACTTCGCGGGGAAGTACGCGGGCGACCTCATCTACATCGACACCTCGGACCGGATGGACTGGTTCGACCCGAACAACGGCTCGTCGGGCGACATCTCGGGCCCGCTGACCCTGCTCTACCAGACGACCCCGGCGAACTCGGGACCCGAGGACCAGCTCGATAACGAGTTCCTGCTGGACACGCCCAGCCCCGTGGCGTTGCTGATCGGCAACCTCACGACGTCCCCGGGCCCGCTGACCGTCGAGACCGTGGACTTGGCGAACGGTACGATCAGCCTCGTCACCACGCCGGTCGAGTTCGAGAACGACGTGCAGGCGGACTACAACGGCGACGGGACCGTGGTGGTGTTCAACGCGACCAACATCGGGGGAGAACCGACGTACTTCGTGAACATGTACAACCACACCTCCTGGTACGCGGGCCTGAACATCGGGATCGCGGCGAACAACATCTACTGGATCCCCGCGCTCCGCTCCTTCGTCGACGTCCAGGGGATCATGGTCACGCAGTATTCCGTCGACGGGACCTCGATCGCCCAGGCCGGCCGGGTCTGGTTCAACAACTCGGCGGTCCACTCGATCACGGGCGTGAACGGGGCCGTGTACGACGCCGCGACCGGGAAGATCGCGTTCTGGGACGCCACGAACGCGGGCTGGTACTATCTCGTCGTCGGCTCCTCCGGAGGTCGGATCACTCCCGCAGGATCGTACGCGTACTTCTCGAACGAGATCATCTACACGGAGCGGTACTGCTACACGTCGCCGTACGTCTGGTCGGTCGACAGCCCCGCCCCGAGCCTCGTCGGTCCCACCCAGCTCTTCTCTCCGTTCAACAACTCCACCGAGCCGGCCCCCAACGTCCTGGGGCGCCAGTACGGCTCCGGCGGGAACTCCAACTTCCTGTTCGAGAACCCGAACTCGACCGCCTCGATCCTCTCGCTGAACGCCTCGCTCGTGGACCGGGACTCCCTGCGTAGCGGGTCGTTCGTGTGGGCCACGACGGCGCCGCCGCCGGTCCCGCCGACGAACTCCACCGGATCGGTCGGCAGCAGCATTCCGTGGGACGGGACCGTCTGGTGGTACGGCGGCAGCATCGCGGCCTGCTGGGGCGGGGGGACGCTCGCGTTCGTATGGTGGAAGCGGCACCCTCGCCCGGACCCGCCCCGGTAGAGGGCCCTCGGGGCCCCGTCGTACGACGGGTACCGGGCGGCCCGGATCGAGCGCGGCGCCGCTCCCGTCAGACGGCGGCCTCGTAGTAGTACTCGCCCGCCGCCCGCTGCTCCCGGTCGAGCCCGGAGCCTTCCCGGTTGATCCGCGGCCGCATCGTCTCCCCGTCGCGTCGGAAGGTCACCTCGATCCCCCGGAGGAGCTCGTTCATGCCCTCCCGCATCGGGAACGGCCCCCGACCGGCGCCCGCGCTGCCGTCCGGAGCCGCCGGCTCGAAGACCATGAGCGCGTCGCAGGCGAGGTCGAGGAAGTAGACGTCGTGGTCCACGACGAGCGCGGCCGCGGCCGATCGCTCGACCTGACGTCGGATCAGGCGGGCCATCGACATCCGCTCGTCCGCGTCTAAGTAGGCCGAGGGCTCGTCGAGCAAGAAGACCGTCGCCGGCCGGGCGAGCGCGAGGGCGACCGCGACCCGCTGAAGCTCCCCGCCCGAGAGGTCCGGCATCGGCACGTCGAGGAGCCCCTCCAGGTGGAGCCCGGGGATGAGCTCCCGCTCGAGGAGGCGTACGTCGAACCCGGCGTCGGACTGCAGCCCGAGCATCCGGTCCCGCAGGCTCGTGGGCTGCGTCGCCTTCAGGTACTGCGGCTTGTAGGAGACCTTCACCCCGGTCGGGGGTCGGCCCTCGGAGGGGGCCTCGACCCCGGCGAGCATCTTGACGAAGGTGGTCTTCCCGGTGGCGTTGGGTCCCACGACGCCGACCGTCTCCCCCTTGGCCAACTCCCCGGCGGCGACGTCCAGCCGGAAGCCGGGATACCGCTTGGAGAGCGCGGGGAACTCGAAGAGGGCATGCCGACGGGTCGCCGCCTTCGGCGGGTGGGCGACGAACTGGACCGGATCGGTCC
>JASHVI010000018.1 GCA_030039525.1 Thermoplasmata archaeon | reverse complement strand
CGGCGGGAAGTCGGTCGAGGTCGTACCGTCCGGGAGGACGTACTGCACGCAGACCGGGACCTCCTCGAGACCCCCGAGCACGTCGACCTTGGTGAGCGCGAGGCTCGAGAATCCGTTCAGCCGGGAGGCGTACCGCAGCAGGACGAGATCGAGCCAGCCGCACCGTCGGGGGCGCCCCGTGGTCGCCCCGCGTTCGTTCCCGGCGCGCCGGAGGAACTCGCCCATCTCGCCCTCGGCCTCCGTCGGGTACGGCCCCCCGCCGACCCGGGTCGAGTAGGCCTTCACGACCCCCACGACCTCGTCGAGCTCGGGGGGCGGGATGCCGCTCCCCTGGAGCGCGCCGGCGGAGGTCGGGTGGGAGCTCGTGACGTACGGATACGTGCCGAAGTCAACGTCGAGGAGCGCGCTCTGGGCCCCCTCCAGGAGGATCCCCTCGTCCCGGTCGATGGCGCCCCAGAGGGCCGGTTCGGTCGCGCCGATGTACGGGTCGAGGCGGGCCCCGACCTCGGCCAGCTGGCGTTGCAGGTCGGCCCGATCCGGTAGGCCCGTCAGGTGCGGCTTCGCCGCGTACAGGAGCTCCAGACGGGCGGCGAGCCGGTCCGGGCGACTGAGGTCTCCGAGGCGGATCCCCCACCGGGCGGCCCGGTCGGCGTAGGCGGGGCCGATCCCGCGCCGCGTCGTCTCGAGGGCGCGCCCCTCCGGACGGGCCTTGCGGAGCTCCTCCTGCCAGGCGTCCTCGAGGCGGTGCAGCGGGAGGAGGACGTGGGCCCGCTCGGAGAGGAGGATCTCCCCCTTGAGGAGCCCGCGCTCGGAGAGCTCCCGGATCTCTCCTTCGAGGGCGAACGGGTCGACGACCATCCCGGGCCCACCGACACCGGTCACGCCGTGGCGGAGCACGCCGCACGAGAGCTGGTGGAGGACGACCGGGCCCTCGGCCAGGACGATCGAGTGGCCCGCGTTCGGGCCCCCGCCGCTCCGGACGACGTACCGGGATTTTGCGGCGAGCCAGTCGGTGATCTTGCCCTTCGCCTCGTCGCCGAACTGCGCCCCGATGACGACGGTGACGGTCACGTGACCCCTATCTGCGGCCCCCGGAGCGGACCGGGTAGAAGGCGGTTGTGCCGCCGACCGGCGACGCCGGCGCACGTCAGAGCGTCGCCGCTCCTCAACGTAATACGCCCCGCCGGGTCGGCCGCGCCGTGGTCGCCCAGCGGGTCCGGGAGGTCGAGATCTCCGGCATCCGCAAGATGTTCGAGGCCGCCCCGCCGAACGCGATCAACCTGGGGCTCGGGGAGCCCGACTTCGACCCGCCCCCGGAGGTCGTCGAGGCGCTCTGCGAGGCCGTCCGCAACGGAATGAACCACTACGGGCCCTCGGCCGGTCTCCCCGCGCTCCGCGAGGCGGTCGCCCGGCGCTACGTGGACCGCGACCCTCGGACGGGCCGCGAGAACGTCGTCATCACCGGCAGCGGCTCCGAGGGGCTGATGGTCGCCGCCCTCGGGCTCTACGATCCCGGCGACGAGGTCCTCGTGCCGAACCCCGGGTTCGTCCTGTACGCCCCGCACGCCCGGCTCGCGGGCGCGATCCCGGTGCCGTACTCGCTCCCGGAGACCTGGCACTTCACGCCGAACTTCGCCGAGCTCGAGGAGCTCGTCTCGCCGAGGACCCGCGCGCTCGTCGTCAACAGCCCGTCGAACCCGACCGGGGCGCTGTTCCCGCGCGCCGTCGTCGAGAAGCTCATCGACTTCGCCGAGGCGCACGACCTCGTGATCGTCTCGGACGAGGTCTACGAGGAGATGGTCTACGACGGGGAGTTCACCTCGTTCTGGGGACGGAGCGACCGGGTCGTCGTCGTGAACTCCTTTTCCAAGATGCTCGCGATGACCGGCTGGCGCCTCGGATTCCTCGTCGCGTCGAGCCCGCTGGCGGTCGAACTCAACAAGGTCCACTACCACGTCATGGCCTGCCCCTCGACCCCGGCCCAGGCGGCCGTCCTCGCCGGGCTCTCCCACGACTCGGGGGCCCGTCGCCGGATGCTCGAGGAGTTCCGGGCCCGTCGGGAGCTCATCACCCGCGAGCTCAACCGGATTCCGGGGCTCCGCTGCGTGCCGCCGGCCGGGGCCTTCTACGCCTTCCCGCACTTCTCCTGGCCCGGGAGCGGGTCCGAGGTCGCCCAGAAGCTGCTCGCGCGCGGCCTCATCACGACCCCCGGCGAGGCCTTCGGGAGCCTCGGGACGGGGCACCTAAGGCTCTCCTTCGCCGCGTCGCGGGAGAAGCTCCGCCAGGGGATGGCGATCCTGAGGGCCTACTCCCGCTCGGCGGCCCGGGGATGAAGTTCCGTCTGGTCGCCGGCGCGCTCGTCGCGATCGCCGTCTACCACAGCGACGCGACGCTCGCGCAGGGTCTCCGCTACCTGGCCGCGGAGCTCCGCGAGCTCGACCGGACCCCGCCGGTCGGCGCGGCGCCGGAGAGGATCCTCCGGTAGAGCTCGAAGTGGCCGTCGACGGCCCGGCCCCAGTCGAAGCCGACGACCTTCGTGCGGCCGGCCGCGACGTAGCGCTCCCTCGTCCCCGAATCCGCGAGGGTCTCGCGGATCGCCGTCGCCAGCTCCACCGGCCGCCCGAACGGCACGAGGCGGCCGAGCCGGCCGTTCTCGAGGACCTCCGGCACGCCGCCCACCGCGGTCGCGACGATCGGGATCCCCGCGATCATCGCCTCGAGGAGGACGATCCCGAAGGCCTCGTACTCGCTCGGCAGCACGAAGAGCTGCGCCTGGCGGAAGATCGCCCGGTACTCGCCGACGTCGTGCAGGTGGCCCATCCACCGGACGGCCCCGGAGATCCCGAGGCGCTCGGCCCGGCGTTCCAGCGAGGCCCTCAGCCCCCAGTCCGAGCCGACGAGGACGAGGGTCGGCCGCTCGGCCGGCGGGATGAGGGATAGGGCGTCGAAGAGGCTCGGCAGCCCCTTGTTGGGAGCGATCCGGCCGGCGAAGAGGATGAACCGCTCCGGCAGGTCCGCCGGGGCCCGGTCCCCGGCGGGGTCGGCCCACTCCGCCAGGTGGATCCCCGGGGGGATGATCTCGACCCCGTCGCGGGGCGCGAACTCCGCGAGGGCCCGCCGCTCGATCTCCGTCTCGACGACGAGGGCGGAGGCGACCCGGTAGGCCCACATCCCGAAGAAGTGGTCCTGGCCGCGCAGGAGGAGCGCCTTGTTCCACGGCTCGTTGAGGTCGGCCGGGTGGTAGTGCGTCGAGACGACGAACGGGATCCTCCGGCGCTCCGCCACGGCGGCGGACTCGAGCACGTGGCCGTACCGGTGGGAGTGGGCGTGGATGAGGTCGGGAGCGTCCTCGGAGAGGGCGCGCACCAGTCCGGTCATGAGCGGCATCGTCAGGTTCGGGACGAGGCGCTTCGCCACCGGGAAGCGCTTCACCGGCACGCCGTCCACCGTGTCGGGCCAGTTCGTGCGCCGCTCCCACCGGCCCTCGTCGAAGAGGTCGCTCGCGTAGACCGTGACGTCGGCCCCGAGGCGGCGCAGGCCGGCCGCCACGGCGCGGACGTTCGTCTCGACGCCGCCGGGGGCGTCGAACCGCAGGGTGATCATCGCGATCCGCACGGTCAGGCGAGCTCCCGGTAGACGGCCTCGAGCCGGTCGACGACCCGGTCCCAGGTGAACCCGGGGACCACCTGCGTCCGCCCGTACTCCCCGAGACGGCGACGCAGCGCCTCGTCGTCCCACAGGCGGAGGAAGGCCTCCGCGAGCTCCGGGGCGTTCTCCGGCGGGACGAGCAGCCCGGCCTTTCCGGACTCGATGAACTCGGGGATCCCGCCGACGCGCGAGGCGACGACCGGCGTCCCCTGCGCGAGCGCCTCCAGCAGGACGAGGCCGAAGGCCTCGTACTGGCTCGGGAGCGCCAGGAGCCGGGCCTCCCGGTAGGCCGAGGCGAGCCGCCGCGCGTCCGGGAGAAAGCCGGTGCGGTGGACCCGCGGGCCGATGCCGAGCTCGGCGGCCCGGCGGTCCACGGCCGGCCCCATGCCGTCGTCGGCCCCGACCAGGACGAGCGAGGCGGCGGGATCGTGCTTCGAGAGCGCCGCGAAGGCGTCGACGAGGGGGATCAGCCCCTTGTTCGTCGCGAGGCGACCGGCGAAGAGCACGAACCC
>JASHVI010000167.1 GCA_030039525.1 Thermoplasmata archaeon | reverse complement strand
CGCCTGGGACTCGGGGATCTCATCCCTCGATAGCCCGCGTGGGCGCGATCAACGTACAGTGTACCGGGTTTCTCCTCGAGAAACCAGCACTTCTGTCGAAGTCAGGTCCGACGCCGTGCCTCACTTCGGGCCGTCGGGTGAGCCGCCCGATGGATAGTCCGGTGTTACGCATATATACGCATACCTTCGATATTCATCGGCGGAGGGCAGCCCGAGCCGTCGATGGGGGAGTCCGGGGAGCCGTCCGCCGCACCCGAGCCGTCGGGGTACGAGGCGGAGGCGCGCGCGGCCGGGATCGCCGCCCCGACCGCCTCGAAGCTGAACCCGTGGATGGCGGTCGGGATCACCGTCGTCATCCTCGGCGCCTCGCTGGGCATCGGGTACTCGGCCGGCTGGTTCAATCCCTCGCACCCGGTCCAGCCCTACACCCACCCGGCGAGCTGCTCGAGCCCGGTCGCCGAGCTGAACGGCTCCGTCTCCTCGCTGGCCTCCCCTCTCCTAAACGTCACTTTCGCGAACCTGACCGCGAACTACACCCGGTCGACCGGAGGGTGCATCGCCTTCGGGCTGACACCGACCTCGGGGGACGCCGCCATCGGGGCCCTGGCGGCCGAGCAGACCGACTTCGTCCTCACCTCGGCCCCGCTGTCGGCTTCGCAGGCGCAGTCGATCGCCAATCCCTTCTTCCTCGTCCCGGTGGAGCTGGGCGCCGTCGCGGTCGTCTACGACCTTCCCGGCGACCCGGCCGCCCTCAACCTCACTCCGGGGCTGCTGGCCGGCCTCTACCTCGGGACCATCACCTCCTGGTCCAGCCCCGCGATCGCGGACGTGAACCCCGGAGCCTCCCTGGCGTCGGGCGGCACGGTCACCGCGGTCCACCAGACCGGCGCGACCGCGGTCAACGGGGTCTTCACGAACTACCTCGCCGCGGAGAACACGAGCTGGAACGTGAGCGTCGGCTCGGGGGCCTCGGTCCGCTGGCCCGTCGGACCGGGCGAGTCCGGCGACGCGAGCGTGCTGGACTTCGTCGCCGAGACCCCCGGCGCCATCGGCTTCGTGGAGGCCGGCGGGCTCGCGATCTCCGGGGTCGGCGTCGCGCGCATCGAGAACCCGGCGGGGGCGTTCGTGGCGCCGAACGCGACGACCACGACGGACGCCGCCGCGGGGGCCGGAGCCCCGACGAGCGCCTCGAACTCGGCCTGGGAGAACCTCTCCCTCCTCTCCGCGCCGGGCGGGGAGAGCTACCCGATCGTCTCCTTCGGCTTCGTGGTCGTCTACTCGGACCTCGGGAAGGCCTACCAGGGGGGCCTCAGCAACTACGACGCCTGGTGGCTCCTCACCTTCCTCGAGTGGGTCGCGAACACCGGTCAGGCGTCGCTGCTCCCGAAGGGGGCCGCCCCGCTCTCGGGTCCGATCCTGACGCTCGACGGCGAGATCCTCACCGAGGTATCGTACAACGGCATCTCCGTGCTCTCGGGGCCCTCCGAAGAGGGCACCGAGACCGGGGGGGAGACGACCGGTGAGTTCTGACGGGCCCGCTCCTTCCTCGCACGATGCCGTCCCGTCGGGGGAGCCCCGGTCGGAGTCCCCCGCCGAGCGCGGCCCCGACGCCCCGACGACCCGCCTTCCGTGGCTCTCGCGCTCCTGGGTGATCCTGGTCCTCGTGGGCCTCGACCTGTTGCTCGGCTGGCTCGGGAGCTTCTTCGGCCTCGCCCCGCACGGCCTCGGTCTGGCCGGCCCCGCGGCCGTCGCGGCCCGCGTGGTGCTCTCCCCGGTCTTCCTCCTCGCGGCGGCCGGAGAGATCGTCGTCCTGACGATCCGCTCCGGCGGGGGCGACCGGCTCTTCGGACCGCTCCTCGTCGCCCAGGCGGCCCTGCTCCTGCTCTCCCCGACGACCTTCGGTCCCGGTCCGGCGGCGACCGCGGTGCTGATCGGCGGGGTCGCGCTCCTCACGGCCCTCTTCGTCGTCAGCCTCCAGTTCCTGTTCCGCCACAAGCAGCTCGCCGGGGCCACCTCGGCGTACCTCGTGCGCTGGGCCTTCGCGGCGGCCGTCACCGCCCTCGGCTGGGCGGTCTGGGCGATCGACGGCACCGCGCTCTTCCTCGTCCCGGCGGTCCTGCTCCAGCTCGGCCTCGGCGTCGCTACGGCCTGGTCGGGGCCCCCCTCGGAGGCGGAGGAGCGGGTCCCCTGGGTCCTCCGCCCCTTCTGGGCCTTCGAGGTCCTCCTCTGTACCTTCCTCGCGGAGTTCTTCCTCGGCGCGCTCCTCGACCTCGAGGTCGCCGGGCCCAGCTTCCTGCAGTACATCCCGTTCCTGCCCCTCCCCGCGGGCGGTCTCGCGCTCATCGGCCCGGCCCTCTACGACGGCCTCTGGTTCGCCGCGGCGATCCTCGCCTCGGCCTGGTTCCTGGTCGTCCTGGGGTTCACGATGGGCGCGCTGGTCGTCTTCCGGATGCGCGAGGTCCACGAGCGGGCCCAGCGCTACCGCATGGGCCTCATGGTGGGCGTCTACGCGCTGGCGGCGGTCTTCGTCCCGAGCTTCGCCTCGTCGACCCCCCTCGCCTCGGTCCCGGCCCTCGCGAGCCTCCCCGTCATCGGCTGGGGGTTCGGCCTGCGGGCCGGCGGCCCCTTCGAGTCCGGGGTCTTCCTCGCCGTCCTCGTGATGTACGCCTCGGTCGGCGTCCTCACGGTCCTCTTCGGCCGCAAGGCCCTCTGCTCGGTGATGTGCGGGGCCGCGCTGATGTACCAGGCCGGGCCGATCCACGAGATGCGGAGCTTCAACCAGAGCTCCCGCGTCGGTCGGTACTTCCTGGGGAGCCAGCTCTCCACGGTCTACGCGATCTGCTCCGGCCTCGCGCTGGTCTCGCTCTTCGGGGTCTCCCTCCTCGGGGTCCTCCACATGCTCCCGACGGTGCAGGTGGCGAACGGGAAGTACGACACCTCGGCGCTGCCGCTCCCGATCGAGCTCTACTTCGGGGGCCTCTGGTTCGCGATGTTCGTCGCGACCCCCTACATCGGGACCTACAGCTGCGCGACGACCGGCTTCTGCCACTGGGGCTCGCTCAGCCTGCCCTTCGCCCGCGTCGGCTTCTTCCGCCTGAAGGTCAAGGACAAGAAGGTCTGCCAGGCCTGCACGACCTTCGACTGCGCGAAGGCCTGCCCGGTGGGGCTCGTCGACATGCCCCAGTACTTCCGGACGACCGGGGAGTACCGGAGCACGAAGTGCTGCGGCGTCGGCGACTGCGTCGGCGCCTGCCCGTACGGGAACATGTACCACCAGGACGTGCGGATG
>JASHVI010000166.1 GCA_030039525.1 Thermoplasmata archaeon | reverse complement strand
CGGAGGCGCTCGGTGAGGTACTCCTGCACGCGCACGGGGCTCCCTCCGCTCACCGGAACGCCGCCGCGAGGAAGGCGACGAGCGCGATCGACATCGCCCCCTTGCTGAGGGTCTGCTCCCGGTGCAGCCGCTCCGGCAGCCAGAGCGCGGAGGCCACGAACACCACGTCGGCCAGGCCGACGATCGCGAGGTAGGCGATCTCGGGGATCGCATGCCCCGAGAGGAAGGTGAGCGCGGGGAGCGGGGAGAGGACGATCGCGAGGCCCACGGAGACCCGGGCGACCGCGGAGGCGGTCCGCATCCCTTGCGTCTTGGGGAGCGTCGTGCGCCCGACGTCCCCGGCCACGTCCTCCATGTCCTTGATCACCTCCCGGCTCAGCGTCGCGAGGTACGCGAGCGCGGCGAACGCTAGGACCGGGCCGATCGCGCCGGCGGCCGCCCCGCCGTAGAGGAAGACGGCCGCGGTGAGGAAGGCGACCACGTGGTTCCCGACGAACCCCGCGGACTTGAACCGGAACTCGTAGGCGAGGAGCGCTCCGACCGCGAGCAGGAGGATGACCCCGACGAGGGGCTCGGCGACGATCACGGGGGCGGCGAGGGCCCCCGCCGCGACGAAGAGCCCGACGACGAGCAGGCGTGCGCGCGCGGCGAGGATCGCGCCGGTCACCAGCGGGCGATCCGGGTGGTTCACGCGGTCCGATTCGAGGTCGAGCACGTCGTTGAGGACGTTTCCCGCCGCGGTGACGCAGGCCGTCGAGGCCGCCGCGAGCACGAGGTACAGCCCGAGGAGCTCGGAGATCCCGAGCCCCCGGCCGGCGGCGGCGAGGCCCCCGACGATGGTCCCGGCGAAGGAGACGAGCACGTTCCCCGCCCGGACGAGCCGGAGGTACGGGTGCACGCGGGCCGATGGCGGACCGTGCGCGATAACGGTTGCGACGGAGGGGTCGGCCCCCGCGGCCCGTTATAAACCGCCCCGGCTCGGACGGCGCACATGGCCCCCCCGGTCGGCAGCTTCCTCCGCCCCGAACGGTTCCAGCTGCCGAACGGCCTCACCGTCCTGCTCGCCCCCGACGCCGAGAGCCCGACGGCGAGCGTCTGGGTCTGGTACCGGGTCGGGTCCAAGAACGAATGGCTCGGCGTGACCGGGGCCTCCCACTGGGTCGAGCACATGCTCTTCCAGGGCTCGCCGAGGTTCGCGAAAGGCGAGATCGACCGGGCGGTCGTCGAGGTCGGCGGGATCCTGAACGCCTTCACGGACAACGACTTCACCGCCTACTTCACGACGGTCCCCCGCGAGCACCTCGAGGTCCCGCTCGGGATCGAGGCCGACCGGATGACCCGGGCGACGATCGCGCCGAAGGAGGTCGAGCGGGAGCGCACGGTGGTCCGCTCCGAGCGGGAGGGGAACGAGAACTGGCCCGAGTTCCGGGTCGAGGAGGAACTCTACGCCCTCGCCTTTACGGAACACCCCTACCGATGGGACGCCCTCGGGTACCCCTCCGACATCCTCTCCCTCACGCCGGAGGCGCTCCGGGCCTACTATCAGCGGTTCTACGGCCCTCGCAACGCGGTCCTCGTGGTGACCGGCGGCTTCGAGCCCGCGACGCTCCGCCGCGACATCCGGCGTCGGTTCTCCCGGCTCCCCTCGACCGGAGAGGACCCCGAGGTCCACCGCGTCGAGCCCCCGCTCGGGGGGATCCGGCGCGCCGACCTGGCCGGTCCCGGGACCACCCCGTTGATCGCGATGGCCTACCGGGCCCCCGCGATCAGCGCCGCCGAGGCCCCCGCGGCCCTCGTGCTCGATGCGATCCTCGGCGGAGAGACCCGCCTCTTCGCCGCGGGCCCGATGTGGGGCCGGCGTTCGGACCACCCGACCTCCCGCCTCTATCGGGCGCTCGTCGATCCGGGCCTCGCGGTACGGGCGACGAGCGAGTGGCGACCCCGGCTCCACCCGGGGCTCTTCACCTTCTACGCGCAGGCTGCGGAGGGCGTCGCGCTCGAGCGGATCGAGCAGGCGCTGCTGAAGGAGGCCCAGCGGATCGCCGCCGACGGTCCGACGAGCGCCGAGCTCCAGGAGGTCCGGGTGAAGGTCCGGGAGGGGGCCGCGCTCTCCTACGAGGGTTCGACGCGGGCGGGGTTCCGGCTCGGGTACTTCGCGATGCTCGGACCGCCCGGGCTCGAACGGCGGCTGTACCGACAGCTCCTCGCCGTTCCCGCCTCGGCGGTGAAGCAGCTGGCCCGTCGACTCTTCGATCCCCGGCGGCGCGTGGTGATCCGATTCGAGCCGGTGGCGGAGGCCGTCCGTGGCTGAGCCCTCCCCGCTCGTCGTCGAGCGCGAGGAGATCGACGACGGGCTGACGCTCGTCCGCCAGGCCCCTCCGTCGGGCTCGCCCTCCGTACAGTTCACCTACATCGGCCCCGGTGGAACGGCCTACGACCCCGGAGATCTCGCGGGACTCGCCCTGCTGGACGCGGAGCTGGCGGTACTGGCCGCCGGGCCGTGGGACCGCCGGGCGCTGGCCCGACGCTTGGACTCGCTCGGCGCGACGCTTAACAGCCAGCCTTCGCCCGAGTGCGCCGAGCTCTCGGTCTGGGGTCCTAGGGACCGGTGGCGGGAGCTCTTGGAGGTCCTCGCGGAGGCCGTCCTCCGGCCCCGGTTCGACGCGAAGGACCTCGAGATCGCCAAGCGCCAGCTCGTCGAGCGGCAGCTGCGCGAGGCGACCCAGCCGGACTCGCGGGCCGACACCGAGTTCCTGGAGGCCCTCTTTCCGTCCTCCCATCCGTACCACCGCTCCGGCATCGGGACGCGGGCCAGCGTCGGCCGCATCCGGCAGGCCGACCTGCGCCGGTTCCACGGCACGCATTACGTGCCGGGCGGGGCGGCCCTCGTCGCCACCTCCGGCGCCCCGGCCGCCGCGCTGCGCGACGAGGTCCGACGCCGATTCCGGGGCGAGTGGGCCCACTGGCAGCCGGTGTCGCGCCCGGACGGGAGCGCCTCGCCCCGCCGCACCGTCTCCGATCGCCGGCTCGCCATGCCGGATCGGACGCAGGTCGAGATACGGCTCGGATGCTCGGCCCCCGCCCGGAGCGCGCCCGGGTACCCGGCACTGTTCCTCGGGGACGAGGTCCTCGGAGGGCGACCGCTGCTCGGACGCCTCTTCCAGCACGTCCGGGAGCGTAGCGGACTCGCCTACCACAGCTCGAGCGAGCTGGAGTCGATGGCCTGGGGCGGCTTCTGGGTCGCCCGCGCCGGCACCGGGCCCGAGCGGGCCGCCCAGGTCGAGCGCTTGCTGCGCGAAGAGCTCGCCGCGATCCGGGAGCGGCCCGTGCCCACGGCGGAGCTCGATCGGATCCGCGAGAGCTCGATCGGTTCGATCCAGCTCGGTCTCGAGACGACCTCCCGCGTCCACGACGTGGCCGTCGAAGTCGCCTACTACGGCCTTCCCGAGGACTACTACCGAGAGTGGCCGGCGCGGCTCCGCGCGGTCCGCCCCTCGGAGATCCAGGAGGCCGCGGCCTCCGCGATCGATCCCGAAGCGACCGTGCTGGTCACGACGGGGACCTGATTTCCGGCGCTCGACGCCGGCGAGAACGGCGCCGCGCGCGCTACGGATGCATACGTATTAATACAGTCCCTTGGGTAAGCCATCCATGCCGGGGGGCCGCCGGGGAGACTCCATGCTCCGCAAGAACATCACCATCACGCCCGAGGAGAACGCCTTCCTCGAGCGCCACCCGGAGATCAACCAGTCGGCGCTGTTCCGTCAGATCATCGAGCAGATGATGATGGCCGAGCGGGCCCCGCACCTCGCCTCGATCCAGAACGTGAAGCTCGGCAAGGCGGTCTACCGGAGCGGCGCCGTCATGTTCCAGCGGACCGAGAAGCGCCGCAGCGCTACCGAGTAGTCCGATCGACCGGCTCGGCCCCGCGGCGGGGCGCGTCGGAGTCGCGCAGCATCGGCGGGGGTCGAAGCCTCGCCCAGCGCTCCCGGTCCTCCGCCCGGTGGTACAGGGCTCCCTCGAGCCCCGGGCTCTTCGCGGCCGCGTCCGCCAGTCGCTCCGCGTCGAGCAGCTCCTCGGCGTAGCGCGGGAGGACGTGGCCGACCGCCCACCGGCGTTCGAGGACCAGCTCGGAGAAGTGGGGAGCGTAGTGGCCCCCCCCGAGGGCGATCGCGATCCGGTCGGAGGGGTCCGGAACGAGCTCGGGCAGCAGCCGCGCGTACGCCCGCACGGCGCTCTCCGGGGGACGCCGAAAATCCGGCGCGCCGATCTCCACGAAGAAGGCCGGCTGGGTCAGCGCCGGCCCGTGATGGGTCGCTTCGAGGGAGGCCGGCCAGCCGAGGCTTCCGCCCACCTCCGCGACCCGGCGGAGGGCCGCCGCCATCCGGCGGGGGTCGGTGGGCACCAGGACGCGGGGCCGGCCGCCCACCTCGGCGGTCTCTCCGAGGTTCCCGAGCGGGTGCACCGTCAGCGCGGCGGTGTCGGTGGCGCTCCGGTGCACCGAGGGGAACACGAGCGTCGGCGGCGGCGCCCCCTCGCTCCCCGAGGGGACGACCAGCGATTCGTCCTGGATATGGAGGCCGGGACGTCGCAGGAGCCCGACGTGGGGGGCGAGCGAGCGGACGGGAGTCCCGTCCACGCGGAGGTCGGTCGTCTCGGGAGTTCCCCAGATCCCGGCGACCGCCTGCGCGACGGGGTCCTCCTCGGAGACCACGAGGACGTATTCGAGGGTCATCCACGGGGGGGGCCGCCCGTCCCGGCCGCCGGAACGGGTCGGCCCTTGGGTCGAGAGAATCCGAAGAGAAAGGGTTGCCGGGGCGGGGTTCGACCCGCCCCTTCCCGGTGGGCCGTCTTCAGTCGCTCGAGGTCGCGTCGTTCACGAGGAGCGTCACGGGCACGTTGGAGCTGCCCGAGACCTGTACCGCCTGGAACCAGAGGGTGAAGTTCGTGGTCGTCCCCGGCGGGAAGATGATCCAGCCGATCGTCGGGTCCGCGCCCGCGTAGTAGACGTTGGGGTTCTCCGGATAGGAGAGACCGGTGATCTTCTCGGTGACGTTCGAGGTGCTCGCGACCGAGAGCTCGCAGGCGTAGGCCCCGTGGCCCTCCGCCTCGCAGGTCGCCGAGACGATCGACAGGTCCTTGCCCGAGATCGAGAAGGTGATGTTCAGCGTCCCCCAGGTCGTGCCGACGCCGGCGGAGCCCGCCGCGCCCGCGGCGCCCGAGGCGCCATTGGCTCCGGCCGCCCCCGTGGCCCCCGCGGTCCCGTTGCTCACGGCCGAATGCAGCCCGGCCCCGGTCACCACGATCAGGACGCTCACTACCAGCGCCGCCGCCGCCATGCCGACCGTCGCGATCGACATGAGGCCCTGCGGCCCGACCCGCGTAAACAGCCCCGCGTTCCCACTCTCCGATGCCACCGCCATACTTACCCGGCCGAACTCCTCCACCCGGTTGTGCCTGTCCGAACAGGCAACGGCCCACCCCTGTTCGGGGGGTCATTCTTTCGGTTGGCTCGCGCCGACCCCCCCCTCCCGATACTATGGCAGAGCCGTTCGCACACCGATACACCCCGGGCGCGGTTTCTGCGCGCTAAGTGCTAGCACGCGGCAGCGGATAAACCTCGCGGAATTTTCCGGCGGCCGGCGTCGGAAGCGACCGTGCCGGCGAGCCGACCGGCGCATCGCGCGCCGCCGATCGAGGATGGGGCGAGCGGGGAGGGGGATGCTCCCGGCGGGAGTTTCCCCGGGGAGGAGTCCTCCCCGGTTTTGAACCCGCGTCAAAGGCTCGAGAGGCCTCTATCCTTGACCACTAGACTACGGGAGCAGCCGGCCGGGCCTACCCGGCTCGCCTCTTGAGCGTTTGGGAGATTTCAGCTTTGGGAAAGTATTCAGTGCCTTCGACGCCTGTCGATTCCGCCCTCAGCGCCTAGTCGGATCCACGGGTCATCTTTCACCTTCCGTCGACCTACTCACCTTCAAGCCTCCTTCCCGATGAATTCGTGCATGTGCCCTCCGTCGTCCGGGCGCTCCCGATCCCGCTCGATGCCCCGCTCCCGGCTCCGCTCCTCTCCCTGCTCGCAACGTACCGACTGCTGGTCAACGAGGTCCTCCGAGAGTCCCTCAC
>JASHVI010000165.1 GCA_030039525.1 Thermoplasmata archaeon | reverse complement strand
TGGTCGTCCGGCTCGCCGCCTGCGGGATCTGCGGGACCGACCTCGAGAAGCTCCGGGGCCACTACCAGTCCAAGGGGATCCTCGGGCACGAGCCGGTCGGAGTCGTCGGGGCGGTCGGCCCCGGAGTTCCCGACCTCGCCGAAGGCGACCGGGTCTTCGCTCACCACCATGTGCCGTGCTACGCCTGCGAGGTCTGCCGGCGGGGGGACTTCACCTTCTGCCCGACCTTCGGTCGGACCAACCTGGACCCCGGCGGCTTCGCGGAGTCGTTCCGGGTCCCCGAGGAGAACGTCCGACGCGGCGCCGTGCTGAAGCTGGACCCTGGGCTTTCCTGGGAGGAGGGGGCCCTGCTCGAGCCGGCCGCCTGCGCCCTCACCGCTCTCCGGAGGGTCGGCTTCCACGGCGCCGACTCGGTGGCCGTGATCGGGCTCGGACCGGTCGGCCTCCTCTACGCCGCGGTCGCGCGATCGCTCGGGAGCCGCTGGATCGGCGGGGCTGACCTCTCGCAACACCGACGTCTCGCCGCCTCCTCCTTCGGGGTGGAGCCGACCGTCGACCCACGGGAAGGAGAGGCGGCCGAGCGTGCGCTCCGGGAGGGGTCCGGAACCGACGGGGTGGACTTGGCGGTCGCGGCCGTGGGCGCCCCCGGAGCGGTCGCGCTCGCCGCGCGCCTCGTCCGTCGCGGAGGCACGCTCAATCTCTTCGGCCTCCCGGAGCCTGGGAGCCGGCTCGACGTCGACCTCCAGGCGCTTTACCTGCAGGGCATCCGGGTGCTACCCACTTACGCGACGACGGAGCGGGAGATCGGGGATGTCCATCGCCTCCTCGCGACCGGCCGGCTTCACTTCGACGGGATGGTCTCGGATCGGTACCCGCTCGACCGGATCTCCGAGGCCTTCGAGAGGGCCGGTCAGACCGAGAAATCTCTGAAGGTCCTCGTGACCGGCCCGGAGTTTCGGTCTCCCTCGTAACGCCCGACCGCTCGAGGTCTACACGCCGGGCGCGCGACGACCTCTCGAGGTCGCCTCCGCATACTCCTCGTCGACGGCGGCCTTCAGAAGCGCGGCCGGGCGGCCCCAGACCGTGATTCCTCCGAACGTTCCCGAACCCCGGCCCCGCCCGACGGAGACCACCACCCCCTTCTCCCGGTAGGTGAAGCGGCGCATCGGGCCTCCGCGAAGTCGCGCTACGACATTGGCTCCGGCGACGGGCGCCTCCGCGAGGGCCGCCTGGGCCGTGGCCGGCACCAGGAGTCCGGTCTCCGAGTCCTTCAGCTCGATCGCATCGCCGACGGCGAAGAGGCCCGGCTGCCCCGGCACTTCCAGGTGGTCGTCGACCAGGAGGCGACCTCCCTTCCCGTGCCCGACCGGGAGACTGCGTACAATCGTCGGCGCTTCCAGGCCGGCGCACCAGACGGCGGCATCCGCGGGAAGGACCTGTCCGTCCTTCAGGGTGACCTCGCCGGGCCCGACCCGCGCCACATTGACTTCCGGAATCGACCGCACGCCGGCCTGTGCGAGGAGCCGCCGGGCGTGCTCGATGAGCCCCGGCGCCATTCCGAAGAGGAACGGAACGGAGCCCACTACCTGGGTCACCTCGAAGGGCGGGGCCGGGGCGCCGACGATGCGGTCCCAGCGCGCGGTCGCGATCTCGGCGGCGAGCTCGGTGCCCGTCGAGCCCCCGCCGACCACGACAATCCGGACCGGCCGACCGCCGGGCGCTGCGGAGGCGCGGGCCAGCTCGCGCAGTCGCTGAGAGAGGCGGAGGGCGCCGGAGAACCGGTAGACCTGCTCGGTGTACTCCGCCGCCCCGGGGATCCCGTAGTAGGCCGCGACGCTCCCCAGGCAGACGACCAGGCTCCGGTACGGGAGAACGCGATCGCCGACGGAAACCTCACGGGTGTTGAGATCCACCGAGGTCACCTCGCCGGCGACGAAGGTGGCCCGGTCGTGGGCCAGAACCTGGTCGATCGGAACCGACCAGCGGGCGTCCCGCCCGTCCGCCGCGGCGAGGCGGCCGACCTCGTACAACCTCGTGCGCAGGATGTGCGACGCGTGGCGGTCGACGACGGTGATGGGGATCGTCCCCCGCCCGGACCGTCGTATCGCGTGAGTAACGGTGACACCGGCGTAGCCCGCCCCCAGAACGACCACGCCCGGGTCCGAGGCCCCCGGGCCCGGACTGGAGGGGGGCCCGCTCGCAGCGGGCGGAGCGCCGCGGCCCGCCTCTGGACTCATCCCTTCTTCGGCTCCGTGCCGAGGACCGCGCCCCGGACCTCGGTACCGGCGGCGACCTGCGTTCCGGGACCCAGCAGCGAATCGTGGATCCGGGTGCCGGGCCCCACGGTGACCCCATCCATGAGGACCGAGTTCCGGATATGGGCCCCCGGGCCGACGCGGACGTTGCGCCCGACATGCGCGTACGGTCCGATCACCGCCCCATCGGTCTCAGCGCCCGGCAGGATGGAGGCCGCGCCGTCGAGCAGGGTGCCGGGCGGTGCCGAGTGGGGGACACCCCGACCCGCGTCGAAGAGGAAGCGTTGCGCGTTCAGGAGCCGCTCCGGCGTCCCGGCGTCCTCCCAGAATCCGGTGGTACGGAAGCCGTAGATTCCCCCCGCCACGAGTCCGGGGACGATCTCTCGTTCGAAGCTCACGACCGCACCCCGGGGGATGCGCTCGAGTACCTCCCGGCGCCACACGGCGACCCCCGCGTTGATCCAGTGCGACGGCGCTTCGGCCGGTTCGGGTTTCTCGACGAACCGTTCGATCCGGTCCTCGGGGCCGAGGGCGGCGACCCCGTACGGCTGGGTGTCCTCGACCTCGGCGAGGGTCATCGTCCCGATCCCCCCGCGGGCGCGATGGAACCGCAGGAGCGCGGGGACGGAGATGGCCGATATCACGTCCGAATTGACCAGCAGGAACGGGTCCGATGCATCGTCGCCCGCGTTCCGCATGCCGCCGCCGGTCCCGAGCGGCGTCGCCTCGGGAACGCATCGGACCCCCACCTTCGGGGGGTCCTCGGCCACGTAGGAGGCGATCGCCTCATGGAGATATCCGGTCGCGAGGACCGCCTCCTCCACCTCGGGCGGAAGCAGGTCGAGCACATGGTAGAGCATCGGCTTCCCCGCGAGGGGGATTAGCTGCTTCGGGATCGTCCAGGTGATCGGTCGCAGGCGGGTCCCGTATCCCCCGATCAGGATAATCGCGCGCATCCCACGAACCCCCGCGACGTCTCGAATATCATAACCGCTCGCGCCGGAGCGTTATCTCCCGGAGCGAGGGCCGGGGTCCGGCGGCAAGGCGCCGGGCTCGGGTTCCTATCTCGACCGACCGCGGCAGCGGCCCCGAGGGAGCTCGGCCTCCCCCGGTCCGGTGCGTAGGACCGGTCGAGAGGGTGCGTGCAGGATTGCACGTTCAGGGGGATACCTTCATGATAGGAGAGGATGCGGCGACGCGGGCGGGTCCCGTGGCCTCGGGAGATCGATCGGGCGACCGCGTTGCAGGGGGCGGCCACCCCGCCGTCCCTCGAGAGCCGATTGTTGGTCCGGCTTCGACCGATCGAACCGTAGCGAATTGAACGAGCCCGACGAGTCGGCCCGGCCATCGGAGGCGGAGCGCGGCACCCGCTCCGGCGCTGGATGGGTGGTCTGGGGGAATCGGCTCTTCGCCGGGATCACCGGCCTCACGGCCGCCGGGGTGGTCGGCGTCCTGGTCGCCCTCGTGGCCGTCCTTGCGTACACCGCGCGATCGACGCTGGAACGATTCGGACTGCGGTTCCTCTTCACGACGGTCTGGGAGCCGGCGCCGCTCAACGTCTACGGCATCGTGCCGTTCGTGGTCGGCACCCTGACCACGAGCCTGCTGGCCCTCCTGATCTCGATCCCCGTTTCCATCGGCGCGGCGATCTTCATCACCCAGCACGCGCCGCCCTGGCTCCGCCTCCCGGTGGGCCAGCTCATCGAGCTCCTGGCGGCGATCCCGTCGATCGTCTTCGGGTTCTGGGGGCTCATCGTCCTCGTCCCCCTCATGCGCTACCACATCGAACCGGCGCTCGGCCGATACCTCGGCTGGACCGGCCTGTTCTCGGGCACTCCAATCGGCCTCGACGTGCTGACCGCGAGCCTCGTCCTTTCGGTGATGACCATCCCGACGATCACGGCGATCACCCGGGACTCCATCGCCGCCGTGCCCACGAGCCAGAAGGAGGCGGCGATCGGACTCGGAGCCACGGAGTGGGAGGTCACCCGCCGCGCGGTGCTTCCCTACGCTCGAGGCGGGATCGTCGCCGCCGTAGGGCTGGGCCTCGGCCGCGCCCTCGGGGAGACGATGGCGGTGACGCTCGTCATCGGGAACCGGAACCAGATCCCGGACTCCCTCTTCTCCCAAGGACAGACCATCGCGAGCCTGATCGCGAATCAGTTCGCCGAGGCCAGCGGGCCCCTCGAACTCTCAGCGCTCGTCGAGGCGGGGCTCGTGCTGCTCCTGATCACGCTCGCCATCAACCTCGGGGCCCGCGCCTTCCTCGCTCGTTCGAAGGTCCCGCGCGCCGGAGATGACGCATGACCTTCGATCGGTCGCAGCGCCGCAGGGTCTGGAGCCTGCTCGCCAAGGGGCTGACCGGGCTCGCGGTGGTCGCCGTCCTGATCCCGCTGATCGCGGTGATCGGGGAGGCGGTCGTTCTCGGGGGCTCCGTGCTCTCCTGGAGCTTCCTCACCTCGAACCCGCCTCTGCCCTGTTCGCCGCGGCCCGGCGTGACCTGCCCGACCGGCGGAATCGCCCCGGCGATCGAGGGGACGCTCATCCTCCTCGGCCTCGCTTCCCTCTGGTCGGTCCCGCTAGGGATCGGAGCCGCGATCTTCGCCTCCGAGTACTCGGACCGGTTCCGGGCGGCCCGGATCGTCGGCCTGACGGCCGACGTGATGTCGGGGGTCCCCTCGATCGTGGTCGGCGTCTTCGTCTACTCGGTCCTGGTCCTCTACGCGCCGTCAATCGTGTTCAGCACGCTGTCCGGGTCCCTCGCCCTCTCGGTCATCATGCTTCCGATCGTGACCCGTACCACGGAGACCGCCCTTCGGACGGTCCCCCGATCGGTCCGTGAGGCGGCGCTCGCCCTCGGCATCGCACGCTGGAAGACCTCCCTGAGGGTCGTGCTGGTGACCGCCTTGCCGGGGGTCGTCACGGGAATCCTCCTCGCCATCGCGCGGGCCGCCGGCGAGGCAGCCCCCCTGCTCCTCACCGACGGAGGGAGCTTCCGGGGATTCGTTGGGCTCGACCAGCAGGTCGCCGCGATGCCGATCCTGATCTTCACATTCGCCGACTCGCCCTACCAGAACTGGATCCGGGTGGCCTGGGGCGCGGCGCTCGTCCTGATCCTGCTGGTGCTGGCCTTGAGCGTGCTCTCCCGGCTGACACTGGAGCGGCTCTCCCGGAGAATGCGGGGCATGTGACCGGGCACGCCGAGGCGGGCCCGAGGCTGAAGGTCGAAGACCTGCGGGCCTTCTACGGGGACGCCCAGGTCCTCCAGGGAATCTCGATCGCGTTCCCCGACCGCAGCGCGACGGCGATTATCGGACCCTCCGGCTGCGGAAAGTCGACCTTCCTGAGGTGCCTCAACCGGCTGCACGAGACGTCGATCAACGCGCGGGTCACGGGCCGGGTCCTCCTCGACGGCCAGGACGTCTACCGGGGCGACCCGACGCCCGTGCGGCGGCGAGTGGGGATGGTCTTTCAGCGCCCGAACCCCTTCCCGTCGATGTCGATCTACGACAACGTCTCCGCTCCGATGCGGTTCAACGCCCGCCCCACGCAGGACGAGCTCGATCGGGTCGTGGCCCGCTCCCTGCGGCGGGCGGCGCTGTGGGACGAGGTGAAGGACCGGCTCGACGCCTCGGCCCTGTCGCTCTCCGGAGGCCAGCAGCAACGTCTCTGCATCGCCCGGGCCCTCGCGGCGGGTCCCGAGGTGCTGTTG
>JASHVI010000164.1 GCA_030039525.1 Thermoplasmata archaeon | reverse complement strand
GGCGCGGTCCGGCTCGGCACGGCCCCGGGAGGCCGGGACCGGCGGATAGGGTTTGGTCGACGGTCAGCCGAGCGAGAGCCGCTCCGGCCGGGCCGGGGGGGCGGACCCCAGGAAGCGGGCCGGGGAGAAGGCGGAGGGGTCGAGGTCGGTCGGCTCTCCGAGCACGCACTGCGCGATGCGCCGCGAGGAGGCGGGGGCGAGCATGAACCCGTGGCCGCCGAATCCGTTCCCGTGGAAGAAGCCGAGGAGCCTCGGGTCCTCCCCGATGATCGGCAGCCCGTCCGGCGTGTCGTCGTAGAACCCGGACCAGGCCCTCAGCACCCGCAGCTTCGCGAGGCGGGGCACGAGTCCGGAGAGCGCCCGGCCCATGCGCCGCAGGAACTCGATCGAGCTCCCCATCCCCCCGGCCGTCCCCGGCGGGTGCGGCACGGTGAGCCCGCCGACGATCTCCCCGCGCATCGTCTGCGAGAAGTAGAGCCCGTCGGAGAGCCTCACCACCATCGGGTCGAGGAACGGCTTCAGCGGCTCCGTCGCGAGGATCTCGTGGCGCGTCGGGCGGTTCGGCGCGGCGAGGCCGCAGCGCGCGGCGACGTCGGCCGACCAGCCGCCGGCAGCATCGACGACCGCCGTCGCCCGGATCGCTCCCGCGCTCGTCCCGAGGTGGGTCAGCCGGCCGCCCTCCGAGCGGGCGCCGGTCGCCTCCAGCCCGAAGCGGACCTCGACGCCGAGCCCCCGGACCGCCTCGTAGAGCCCCCAGATCGCCGGGAACGGGTAGAGCGTCCCATCGGATCGCAAGAACGCGCCCCCGACGACCCCGGAGAGCTCGAGCGACGGTACGCGCTCGGCGATCCCCGCCGGATCGAGCAGGCGCGACGGGAGCCCCTCGCCGGCGACGACCCCGTGCACCTCGGCCAGGCGGGCCCGCTCCTCGGGCGTCGTGGCGAGGAAGAGGTACCCGCCCTGCCGGAACCAGACGTTCGTCCCGAAGGTCCGGCCGAACCGCCGGTACTCCGCGACGGCCTCGCGGGCGAGCCGGATCGTCGCCGGCGTCTCCCACTGCTGCCGGACGCCGCCCCCGTTCCGGCCGGAGGCGCCTCCGCTCAGGAAGCCCCGGTCGAGGACGAGGATCGGGCCCTGGCCGGCCCGGGCGAGGTGGTAGGCGGTGTAGAGCCCGACGATCCCGGCGCCGACGATCACGGTCCGGTACTCGGAGCGCTCGGGAGCGGTCATGCCGCCTCGGGAAGCTCCGGCAGCGAGGCCAGCGCCTCGAGCGACACCGGCATCACGGGCGGCCGCTGCGTGATGTAGCCGACCTCCGACGGGGGCCGGCCCTCCCAGACCGAGAGGGCGAGGAGCGCCTCCGAGAGGCAGTACCGGCCCTGGCAGAGCCCGGTGCCGAGGCCGGTGTACCGTTTGATCACCTCGATCCCCGAGTACCCGCGGCGGTGCGCGTCCTTCAGCTCGGGGAGTCCGACATCCTCGCAGGCGCAGGCGATCCACCGGCCGGTGCCCCCGGAGAGCCCGAGGAGCTCGCGATAGTACCCCTCCATCTCCCCCGGGGCCGCGGGCCCGGGCTCCGGAAAGGCGGCCGGCCAGGGGGCCGAGGAGAGGGAGCGCTCGGCCGCCTCGGCGCCCGAGGGCACCTCGCCGGAGGGATCGGCCGATCCCGCCAGGGCGCCGGCGACCGACAGTCCCGGGACCGTGGTCGCCGCGCCGGCGCGCACCGGGACGTACGCCCCGGGGGCCGGGTCCCACCGCATCCGGGCGCCCGCCTGGAAGAGCATCGGATTGTTCGGCAGCCTCCGGTGCGCGAGCACGACCGCGTCGACCTCGAGCGGCGTGGTCGGGCCCCCGCCGCGGGTCACCAGCACGGCGGACCGGACCGAGCGCCGGCCGCCGACCCCCCGGATCAGGGACCGCGGGTAGAGCGGCACCCCGTGCTCGCTCGCGAGCCGGACGACCGCCGGGGAGATCGCGCCCGGGGCGGCGACCGCCTCGACGGACTCCCCCCACCGCTCGAGGATCGTGGCCGCCCGCGACCCGCCCCCGAAGAGGAGCGACCGGGCGAAGGGGGCACGGCCCCCGTCCCCGGCGAGCGCCTCGGCGCCCTCGGCCGTGAGGACCCCGGGCCGGTCCCCGTTGGCGAACCAGAGCCCGGCGTCGAACCCTCCGGTCGCGAGGACGACGCGCCGGGCCCCGATGCGGAGCCCCCGACCGTCGCCGTCGACGGCGAGGAGCTCGAACGGCGCCGCGGCGTCCCCGGTCGGCGGCGGGAGAAAGGCGGCCAGGAGCCCGGGGCGGACATCGGCCCCGACCGGGGGATCCGGGATCGCCGAGCGATCGAGGAGCAGGGGCCGCGCTCCGGCCGCGATCAGCCGCTCGGCGGCCGAGCGACCGGCGCCGCCCGCTCCCACGACGACGTGCTCCGCGTGGAGGAGCTCCCCGGGGCGCGGGACGGACGCCGAGGCGCTCGGGTCCGGGATCCGGCCGTACGCCGCGAGCCGACGGACGACCCGCTGGTAGAGGGTCCGAGCGAAGAGCGGCCGACGGAAGCCCCGGACGGTGTCGATCCCGCCGGGGAAGAGGGTGTCGAGCACCCCGAGGAGGTCGAACCTCGGCGACGGCCAGGCGTTTTCCGACTCGATCCGGTCGCCGGGCGAGGGGACGTACCGGCAGGCGCGGACGTTCGGCACGCCGTTGACCCGCACGAGGCAGTTCGTGCAGGCGCCGGTGCCGCAGAACGGGGCCCTCGGGCGATGGTAGCGGATCGACCGCTGCAGGATCGGAGGACGCCCGTTCGTCAGCGCCGCGGCGAGGGGCACCCCCGCCGGCGACCGGTGAGGACGGCGCTCGAGGGAGTACTCGAGCGTCGCCGCTCGACCCGGGCCCATCGGGGCGTCCGACCTCGTCGATGGCTATTTCAAGGCCCGGCTGACTTTCGAGCTCCGCCCCGTCGCTCGGCACCGGGCCTAGGCCTCTAGTACGTCTCCCAAATCTATATAGAAGGGGGGATGGTCCGACCTCTCCCCATGCGAAGCTCCGGAGGGTTCCACGGACGTCGGATCCAGAAGACCGGGGGCTCGACCTACATCGTCTCGCTGCCGAAGACCTGGGTCACTCACCGAGGGCTCCGCGCCGGGGACGTCCTCCTCTTCAGCCCTCGCTCCGACGGCTCGCTCACCGTCTACGCCGAGGAGGGGGCCGCCGGGGACGGGGAGCGCCGGACGATCATCGTGACCAACGAGATGGAGTCGAACCATCTCTTCCGGCGGCTCGTCGCGGAGTACATCGCCGGCGCGCCGCTCCTCGAGGTCAAGACGTCGGGCCGGATGAGCGCGGGGACCCGCGACGTCGTGCGGGGCTTCGCCCAGCGCATGATCGGCCCGGAGATCCTCGAGGAGTCGGCCGACGCGGTCGTCCTGCAGGACGTCGTCGGCGCGAACCCCCTGCCGATCCCCTCGGTGATCCGCCGGATGCACCAGATGGTCCGCGCGATGCAGACCGACGCGATGGCGGCGCTCCGGGACTGCGACGTCTCGATCGCCCGCGACGTCGTCGAGCGGGACTGGGAGGTCGACCGCCTCCACTGGTTCATCCAGAAGCAGGTGACGAGCGCGCTCCGCGACGTCCGGACCCTCACGCTGCTCGGCCTGACCCTCCCAGAGTGCACGACGTACCTGCAGGCGTCGAAGGTCCTCGAGCGGATCGCCGACCACGCGGTCCGGATCGCCGGCACCGTCGAGATGCTCGGCAAGGAGCGCCCGCCGGCCCCGCTCCTCGGGGAGCTCGACGCGATGGCGGGCGCCGCCGCCCGGTCCCTCGCCGAGGCCCTCGACAGCCTCGTCGACGGCGACCTCGGGAAGGCCAACGCGGTGATCGACGGCGCGGAGTCGATCGGCCGCCAGCGCGAGAAGATCCTGCGCGAGCTCTCGACCAAGCGCGGCCGCCTCGCCGTGGGGCTCGCCTACGTCCTCGAGAGCCTCGAGCGGAGCGCCTTCTACGCCTCCGACCTCGCCGAGATCGCGATCAACCATTCCGTCGAGGGCGAGGCGTCGAAGTCGACCGGCGGCCCGGTCCACCGCCCCGTGCCGGCGGACTAGAAGTCGACCGGCCCCCCGGCGAAGGCGCGTTCCATCAGCCGGAGCCACTCCGCCTCCGAGGGGATCCTCGGGTTCGCGAGCGCCGCCGGGCTGCGGGCGGCCCGGGCGACGACGGTGGGCAGCGCGGTCCGGAACCGCTCCTCCGGGACCCCGGCCGCCGCGAAGCTCCTCGGTAGCCCCAGCGCATCCCCGACGCTCCGCAGCCGGGTCGAGAGCTCGCTCCGGTGGTCGATCGAGCCGACGCCGACGTGCGGTGCGAGCCCCTGGTAGGCCGACCGCGCCGAGGGGAAGTTGAACTCCGCCACGTAGGGAAGGACGACCCCGACGCACCGGCCGTACGGGAGGTCGAGGGCGGAGGCCGC
>JASHVI010000017.1 GCA_030039525.1 Thermoplasmata archaeon | reverse complement strand
CCGATCGGGATGTTGATGAAGAAGATGTAGCGCCAGCCGAGCGTCGTCGTGATGAGTCCCCCGAAGAGGATCCCGAGGACGGCGCCGATCCCGAAGCCGGTCGCGAGGAGCCCGAAGGCGGCGCCGCGCCGCTCCGGCGGCATCACGTGCGTGATGATCGCGCCCCCGTTCGCGAAGAGGAGCGCGCCGCCGAGGGCCTGGAGCCCCCGGAACGCGACCAGGAGCTCGGCGTTCGGGGCGAACCCGCAGAGGGCGGAGCCGATAGTGAAGACGACGAACCCTAGGTTGTAGAACCGGCCGGCGCCCCAGAGGTCGCCCATCCGGCCGGCCTGGGTCGTGAGGGCGGCGCCGACCAGGATGTAGAGCAGGATCGTCCAGATCAGGACGACGAGCGAGGCGGAGAGCTCGCGGGCCATCGTCGGCAGCGCGAGGACGACGATCGTGCTGTCGATGGCGAACATCAGCGCGCCGATCGAGGTCAGGAGCAGGATCAGCGACTCGTTGCGGACCCGCGGGGCCGGCGGCCCCGCGGGGGGCCCGGCGGGTCCGCTCACGGGCCCTCGGAGGGCCGGGCCCGGTCGGGGCGGCGGCGCGGTGCTTCCTTCTCGGTCACGGAGCGGCGGGGCCCCGGGGAACGGGGCGCGGCGAGCCACCCGCGCTCCGCGGATAACCGAGCGCCTTCGTGGGGTTCACCAGCTCCCGCGCACCTCACGGCGCGCGGCGACTCCCCCCGACCCGCCGTGTCGAACGTTCTCAGGGCGGGGTCGGGCCGGCCGGGCGGGGTCCCCCGAACAGGGCGAGGGCGAGGCGGCCCTGCTCCGTGAGCCGCACCTGGCCGCGCCCCCCCCGGTCGGCCTCGACGAACCCCCACCGGTTCTGGAGCGGCTCGAGCCGGTGCCTCAGCCGGCTGTGTTGGGCCTGCGGGGAGGGGGAGGCGGCTCGGGGGTCGTCCGGGCGACGGCCGTCGAGCCCGAGGCGCCGGATCAGGTCCCGCTTCCGGAGCCCACCGCCCGCCCGGTCGAGGGCCTCGAGGACCTCGACCAGGTCCCGGGAGGGGGAGCGGAGCTCGTAGACCCCCACCGGCTCGACACGGCGCACGACGTCGTTGACGCGCCGAACCCTCGGGATCCGTCGGGTGTACCAGGACTCCGAGACCTGCACATAGTACGGCTCGCCCCGCCAGAGCATGCAGGCGAGGGTCCCGGCGATGGCGGTGATCTTCGTGCCGGTCGAGACGTTCACCCGGAGCGGGAGGACGCCCGACGCGCGGCGGTCGTTCCGGCGCTCCCGCTCGAAGATCGACCGCAGCTGTCCGAGCGCCCCGAAGACGTCCCAGATCGCCGTCGCCTCCACCCGGACCTCGAGGCCCGCGTGGGCGGCGCGGAGCCTTCGGAGGATCTCCTTCAGGAACGGAGCCGCGGCGTCGTCCCCGTCGCGCGTGAGCAGGTAGACCCGGTCGGCCCAGTCCTTCAGGATCGGCTCGACGACCCGCTCGACCTCGAACCCGACGGCGGCGACGTGGACCCGCGCCCGCGGGTCGCCTATCGGGAGCGCCGAGCGGCCCGACGGGGCGCCGGAGGCGCGACGGGCCGCCATCGGGCCGGGTACCGACCCGGGCTCTTGAGCGCTCTCGGGAGCGCGGCGGGCTCCGCCCGCAGGAGCGCCGGCGTCCGCACCGCCGGCTTGCCCCCGCGCTCGAGCTCGCGGAGCGACTCCTCGTAGACCGCCACGCCCCGGTCGATCATCTCGTCCTCGATCGTGAGCGGCGCGATGAACCGCTGGACGTTGTCGAACCCTCCGCAGGTGTGCATCATGACGCCCCGCCGGAACATCTCGCTCCGCATCGCCTTCGCCCGCTCCGGGAACGGCGTGCGGGCCTTCGGGTCGGAGACGTACTCCGTCGCGACCATGAACCCCCGCCCGCGGACGTTCCCGATCGAGCGGTTCGAACGCGCGATCTCCTCGAACCGCTCCACGAGCTTCTCGCCCCGGCTCCGGGCGCGGTCGATCCACGGCCCCTCGCGGAGGAGCTTCACCGAGGCGGCCCCGACCGCGAGCGCGAGCGCGTTCCCCCGGTAGGTCCCCAGGTGGAACCCCTTCGGGAGGTCCTTGCCGAGGTCGGAGCGGTACGCGACGAGCGAGAGGGGGATCCCGCCGCCGATCGTCTTCGCGACGCAGAGGATGTCGGGCTTCGTCCCGGTGTGCTCGCAGGCCCACATCCGGCCCGTGCGCCCGAGGCCGGTCTGGATCTCGTCGAGGATGAGGAGGAGATCGTGCGCGTCGCAGAGCTCCCGGAGCGCGGGCAGGAAGTCGTCGGGCGGGACCACGTAGCCCCCTTCGCCGAGGATCGGCTCGACGAGGATCGCGCTCGCCTCGTCGGCGCCGGAGTACGGATCGTTGAGGAGGTGCTCGAGGTACCGGATCGTCCCGGCGGTCCCCTCCAGCACCGGGCGGTAGGGGTCGGGGTACGGGACGCGGATCACCTGCGCGCCCCGGAACGAGCTCGTGCCGCGATACCGGCGACCGCTCGTCAGGTTGACCGCGCCGCCGTGTACGCCGTGGTAGGCGCCGGAGAAGGCGATCGTGCCCCGGCGGCCCTTCACGTAGTCGGCGAGGCTGACGGCGGTCTCGACGGCGTCGGCGCCGGTGACGGTGAA
>JASHVI010000163.1 GCA_030039525.1 Thermoplasmata archaeon | reverse complement strand
GGGGCCCTCCCGTCGGCGCCGTCGAAGGACGAGGATCCTGAGGACACGACGGCGAGGCGGGGGCTCGGGCAATTTGAGGGCCCCCCGCGAAGGGGAACGATAGGGTTCGACCCGCCGACTCCGCCCTCGGCATCCGCGGAGCTAACTGACCACGGAACCGATTCCCCCGCAGTTCGAGCACGCCGCCCGCCTTCTGGCTCGTTCGGGATCGGGATGCCCCCCATCCCACGGGGGGGAAAGTACCTTGGGCCCTCGAGGAGGGACCGCCTTCACAAACAGCGGTCCACCGCGGATCCGGTCCCGAGACTTTCGTGTCTCCCGGCTCCAGGGACCCGAGGGGAATCGAGTTCCTCCGGTCCCTCGGACCTGCCCGGGGGGTCCAGGGTCGCTCCTCCATCGGCGACCGAACCTAGCCTCCCCACGGGACCCCCATCCGGGCGCGCATCGAGCCCCCGCAGGGAGGTCCCGCGCCCTAGCTCTCCGTCACCGATCGCAGGAGCCCGTGGTTTCCCGCGGTCGCGCAGTTCACCGAGGCCGAAGCCAGAGCCTTGCCCGTGGCCTTGGCGTTGACCGCGAGCGCATAGGCGCCGGCGTCCACGGCGACCAACGCCTGGATGGTGTAGGTGTCCGATCGGACGATGGAACTCGACCCGGAGAGGTGGAGCGTCGTCGTGCCGTTCACGTAGCCGGAGAAAGACCCCGCGCCGGTCGGGCCGCCCGAGTAGTTCCCGAAAGTGAAGTTCTCGACGTAGTTGGACGTGACCGCCGCGACGACGCCCGACTCCGCATAGCCCTCGCCGTACGGCCCCCACGTAGAGTTCGAATCGTCGTAGATGACCGCGAGCGCCTCGAGCTCGACCCAGGCCCCGGTCGCACATTCCGACGTCGGATTCGCGTAGTTGATCACGCACTTCGAGAACGGGGAAAAGTCCCACGTCTCGTCCACCGTGAAATTCCACACGAACTTCACCAGGTAGTTGCCGCTGTGCGCGAAGGAGGCGGGCGTCGTTTGCAGGACGAGTTCCTCGTTGACCGTCCCCTCGTTGGTGGACCACCCCGACGGACAGTAGGGGGCCGTGGTCGCGGCGGCGCCCTTGAACTCATGGGTGGTGTACGAGAACGCGGGAGCGTGGACGACCTTGGCCGTCGCGCAACCCCCGTAATCCGTGACGGTGTAGTACGTATCGGCCAGCGAGTTGATCGGAATAATGGTCAGCGGTCTCGCGGCCGCCGCCTGCGAGACGGGGACGAGCGCGACCAGGAGCACCACCAGGAAGGTGCCCGCTGCGGCGATCAGACCCCCGTGGCGAACTCCTCTTCCGACGGCTTTCCGATCCATCGGCCCGACTTCGATCATTTGCCCTCCGTGTGCTCCCGAGCGATCCCGGCGGGAGCGCTTCGTTCCGACGGGGGAACCGCTCGCCCTACTTTATACGAACTCGGCACCCTCGATGCCCGCGAGCGCGCCTCGTGGGCCGAACCGCCCCGCCGCGGCCGGGAGGGGACGAGGGGCCCCGCGGGTGTTGCCGTTCCCTCGAAGGGGGGGTGCGACGCGGCGTTCATCGGAGACTCGATCGCCGCACCTCCACGGCGGCACCGGCCCTGTCCTGCCTCCGCATCGCGGCCCGTCGAACCCTCGGCGGGCTGGGACCTGTGACTGGCGGCGGCGTTAGGCACGTCGCCCCTCGATCCTCGGACCAGCGGACGGCGGGGCCGCCGGGAGGACAACTGGGTGCCCCGACGCCGGGGTGCGGGGGGGCATCCGCGGGTCGTGGTGCGGGGGATACCCCCGATCGGGGGATGGGCGCGGCCAGATTCGAACTGGCGGCCTTCACCGTGTCAGGGTGACGTCATAACCGCTAGACTACGCGCCCGCGGGCGGCGGACCTAGCCCCGGGTCATATCGCTTTGGACTTCCGGATCTCGCGGCGGGGTCCCGGCGGACCCGACCGCGGTCCGCGAAGCGCGGGTCGCCCATCGCCGCCCGGCGACGATTCCGACGAGGAGCCCCCCGCCGACCCCCGCCAGGGTCCACACGAGCGGGTCGGCGGCCGCCTGGGCGATCCAGCTTCCGGAGGGCTGGACCAGCAGGGTGAGCGTGGCGCTCGCGAGCCGGCCCTTGGCGTCGGCGAGGGTGACCGTGACGTGGTAGAGCCCGGTGGCCTTCGGCAGGCAGGTGAGGTTGCCGGTGTCGTGGGTCCCGCATCCCGGCGGCAGCCCGTTGTAGTAGTACTGGAACGGCGGCGCGCCGCCGTCGACGTAGACCTCGAGCGTGGTCGACTGCCCGAGCACGATCGGTCCCGCGCTGAGGAGGAAGGCCCCGACCGAGGGCGGCGGGATCGCCTCCTCCACCCGGAGCGTCAGCTGCGCGGTGACCGAGCTCCCGAGCACGTCGGTCACGGTCACGCTCACGTAGTAGGATCCGAGGCGCGTGGGGGTGCAGTTCAGCACGGAGGCGTTGGCGGAGCCGCACCCGGGAGGGAGCCCGGAGTACGCGTACGTGTACGGCGGTTCGCCGGCGAGCGCCTCGACGGTGATCGCGCTGGTCCCTCCGAACACGACCGGATCCGGCGCCGCCGAGAAGGCCCCGAGCGCCGGCCCGGAGCCGACCCCCGAGTAGGCCGCGCGGAGCGTCCCGTTGGAGAGGACGGTGAGCGTCGTGTTGGCGGCGGTGACGTTCGCGACCGCGATCCCGCCGCCGACGTCCCAGCCGTCGAACTGGGCCGCCGTGCACGTCGTGGCGTTGAGCGGGTAGGTCTCGCCCGCGATCAGGTTGATCACGGAGGGCGACGGGAGGTCGGTCCCGTTGACGATCGCCGGGCCGCAGCCCCCGGAGGATACCGAGACGACGGGGTACGGGGTGAGGTTCAGGAAGACCTCGCCGCCGGTCGAGTTGACGAAGACCGTCTGACCGACCGCGGCGAGCCCGGCGGAGACGGACCAGTTCGCGACGCGGTACCAGGAGATTCCCGAGGGGGCGCTGCTCGGGGTCGGCCCGGCCGGGACGAACTCGAGGGGATAGGAGCCCAGCGTCACCAGGGTGGTGGAATTGTTCGCGTGCGGCACCCCGTTCCACCGGACGACGCCCCCGTTCGAGGGGACCACGTGGAACCCGATCCGGAAGTGGGCGAGGCCCGGGCCCCCCCACCACCAGCACTCGGAGTACGAGTTCCAGGGAAACACGAGGGCCGTGCCCCCGAAGAGGATCGGGTAGCCGTCGGCGAGGTCGTCCACGAAGGCGGCGCCGGTGCGCGGGCCCGGCGACGCGCCGCCGAGGACCGGGGTCCACTCCCCGCCGTGGTACTCCCAGGTCGTGTTGGCGTCCTCCGAGCCGTTCCCACCGAAGACGAGCAGCCCGTCGTCCGCGGGGTCGTTGGTCACCGAGAACGGGTCCGTGGCGAACGGGGCACAGGATCCGCAGAGCTCGGTCCAGTTCCCGGCGGTGAAGATCCAGGTCGCTCCGCTTCCCGAGACGTTCCCGGGGGCGGGGAGGGTCGAGTTGCCGAAGAAGACGACGACCTCGTCGGTCGAATCGTAGGCGAGGTTCAGGACCCCGCTGTCGGCGCTGCCGTTGATGCGGGATCCCTGCGTGGAGGTGAGGTTGGTCCAGGAGCCCGCGCGCTCGGTCCAGGTGTAGCCGCCCTCGAGGAGGAGGACGATCTCCTGGTCGAGGGCGTCGTACGCGCTGGTCCATACCTGCCCCGAGCGCGGGTCCGGCGCCGGGGTGGCCGGGACGAGGGTCCAGTTCCCGCTCGCGTACCGCCAGAGCCCGATCCCACTGTGGTTCTGCACCAAGAGGACCGGGGCGGCGAGCGCGACGTCGTAGAGGAGCACCCCGGTCGAGGGGGGAGACCTCGCCGGGCTGAGGTTGGTGAAGAGGCCGGCCCGGTAGGTGAAGGTGGTCACCGTCCCGGTCGAAGGGTTCGGCGTCACGCCGAGGACCGCGGGGATCGAGGGATCGTAGGTCGCCACCGCGTCCTGCGGGATGGTGCCCTGCACCACCGCCGAGGCGTTCTGCCAGGCGGAGGTCGGCGGGTGGGAGGCGGCCGGAGGGGGAGACCGGGGAGCCCCGGAAGCGGCGGCGCCGAGCCCGGCCAGTCCGCTCAGGATCAGCAGGGCGGCCAGAAGGATCGCCGCCGGCGTGCGGCCCATCGTCACGGCTCCGACCGGGGAGTTCCCTCCTCGGTAGTTACGGGTTGTGGAGCAGGAGCAGCGGGCCCCGGGGGGGTCGTTCAGCCGTAGCCGCCCGGCGCGCCGCCGGGATCGGCGTGCTCGTTCCACTGGTAGTAGCCCATGCTCTGGCGCTGCGCCTCGGAGACGTCCCGCTGGATCCCGCCGTAGAACGACCCGTAGACGTCCTTGATCTGCTCCTCGATGGAGCGCGCCCGGAGCATCGCCTCCCGGACGTGGGAGGCTTCGAGGTGCTCGCTGCGCTCGATCGCCGCGAGGTCGCCGGCCGTCCGGATGAGGCCCCCGAGCTCCCGGAGCCGTAGGGTGAGCGCGTTCTTGCGGCCGTCGAGGGCTTCCGCCCGGCGACGCGCCTCCCGGATCAGCTCCTCGACCGCCTCGCGGGTCGCCGGCCGGATCCGGCCGTCGGTCGCGATCTCCTGGGCGCAGAACTGGGCGAGGCGCATCCGGTTGCGCTCGGTGTCCGGCATCGAGGTCTCGAGCAGGACCTCGTAGCCGCCCCCGGCGATGCGGGACCGGAGCGGGGCGAGGATCTTCGGGATGTCCGCGATGTTCGCGGCGGCCACGAGGATGAAGTCGCAGGGGACGCTGTCGACCCGGACGGAGGCGCCCCCCGACTGGGGGTTGCGGCCGGTGATCGGGAACCGCTTCTCCTGCATCGCGGTGAGGATGTGGCGCTGCAGGTGGCCGAGGTGCGGGAGCTCGTCGAGGAACAGGACCCCCTCGTGGGCCTCGTGGACCGCCCCCGGGATCGTCCGTTCGTACGGGAGCGTGCCGAGCTGCGGGTGGCCCCCGTAGGGATCGTGGCGGACGTCGCCGAGGAGCTCGGTCTCGCTCGCGCCGGTCGCCATCACGAAGCTGTTGCGGTCGAGCTTCACGAGGACCTTGCGGGGGCTCTCCCGCTGCAGCTGGCGCCGGCGCTCGAGCGCCCGCTGGTCGAGCAGCTTGATCTTGTCCCCGGCCCGCTCGTAGCCGACGACCTCCTCGACCCCGTTGCGCAGGCGCGTCGTCCGGACCGACTCCTGGGGGTTCCCGCCCGGGCTCACCGTGAGCTCGAGGATCCCCCCGACGAGGTCGCGGAACGGGTTCCCGCTCCCCGGCGCCATGCCCGGCACGACCTGCTTCGAGTTCCCGCAGCTCGGGCAGTACCGGTCGAGCGGCGGCGAGTAGAAGCTGCACCGGGGGCACCGGTACCCGAGCCGCTCGGCGACCGAGGCCGGGGCCTCGGTCGGGGCGATGAGCTCCCCCTCGGTCGACCGGCGCGCCTCGTGCTCGGCGTGCACCTCGTCGCGGTTGACGACCTCGACGGTCGGGCGCTCCGGATTCTCGGGGTTGTGCACGATCCGGATCTCGGTCCGGGGTCGGTCGAGGTGGAGCGCCAAGGCCTGGGCGGTCATCGACTTCCCGATCCCCGGCGGGCCGACGAGGAGCAGGTGCCGCCGCTGGTAGGCGGCGACCCGGGCGATCTCGACGGCCTTCTCCTGGCCGATGACCCGCTCGAGCGGGTCGGAGGGGATCGGGATCTGGTCGGTGGTCTCGATCTCGTCGAGCGCGGGGAGGCCCCGGCCCGGCGTCGCGGTATCCGCGGGTTCGGCCACTCGCCCCTCCTCGAGGTTTTTACGGAGCGGCTCGGCTTAAACCCGGCGGCCGGGACGGGCGGGCCGTGGGGTCGGTGCGCTAGCGCGGAGCGCCGGGCACCTGCAGGTCCGAGCGCGTGAAGACCCGGACGCCTTCGGGGAGCTTCCCGATCGCGCCGAGCCGGCTCGCCACGACGGTGCCGACGCCCTTCTCCTGCGCGACGTCGAGGAGCCGCTGGCTCACGACGCCGTCGAAGACGACCGCGCGCGGCGCGGTCGGCTGGCCTGCGATCGCCTCGATCATCTCCTTCACCGGGGCCTCGCCGACGACCTGGTCATCGGGGCCGACGAAGAGCGCCCGGGAGGCGTTCTCGACCGTCCCGAGGAGCTGGAAGTAGCGCTGGAGCTCCGGCGGGAGCGGCGCGGAGGGGGGCGGG
>JASHVI010000162.1 GCA_030039525.1 Thermoplasmata archaeon | reverse complement strand
GACCTCGACCGCGCTGGTGAGCGCCTGGCGCTTCACGCGGGACGGCTCGATGACCTTCAGCTTCCACATGTCGGCCGCCTTCCCGTCGGCGAGGTTGACACCGACGTTCCGGTTCGCGCTGGGCCCGTCGTGCGCACCGCGGAGGTCGATGAGGACGTTGATCGAGTCGTAGCCGCCGTTCTCGGCGAGCGCCCAGGGGACGCACTCGAGCGCCTGCGCGAACGCCTCGACCGCGAGCTGCTCGCGGCCGCCGACGCTCGGGGCGTACTTGCGGAGCTTCACCGCGAGGTCGATCTCGGTGGCGCCGCCGCCGGGACAGACGACCCCGTCCTCGAGGACCGAGGCGACGACCTTCAGGGCGTCCTGCAGCGAGCGCTCGACCTCCTGGGTGACGTGCTCGGTGCCGCCGCGGATGAGGATCGAGACCGAGCGCGGGTCCTTGCAGCCCGTCACGTAGGTCATGTCCTCCTCGCCGACCTTCTTCTCCTCGACGACCTCGGCCTGGCCGAGGTCGGTCGAAGCGAGCTCCTTGATGCCGGTGACGATCTTGCCACCGGTGGCGCGGGAGAGCTTCTGGAGGTCGGACTCCTTCACCTGCTTCACCGCGAAGATCCCCTCCTTCGCGAGGTAGTGGAGGACGACGTCGTCGATCCCCTTCTGGCAGACCACGACGTTCGCGCCGGCCGCCTTGACCTGCTCCACCATCCGGCGGAAGGTCTTGTCCTCCTCGTCGAGGAAGCCCTGGATCTGGGAGGGACTCTTGATGTTGATCTTGCTCTCGATCTCGGTCTTCTTGACCTCGAGCGCGGAGTTGAGGAGTGCGATCTTCGCGCCCTTCACCTGGCGCGGCATCCTCGGGTGGCCCCGCTCCTTGTCGAGGATGATCCCCTCGATGAGCTGGGTGTCCTGGATCGTGCCGCCGTGGCGCTTCTGGATCTGGATCTTGTCGACGTCCGCGACGACGCGGTCGCCGCGGGTCTCGGCGATCCGCTGGACCGCCTTCACCGCGACCTCGGCGAGCTCGTCCCGGGAGCCGTAGACCCCCTTCGAGCCCATCGCGGTCGTCGCGACGTTCCGGAGGAGCGCTTCGTCGGAGCCCTGGACCTTCGTCCCGATCTCCTTCTCGAGGAGCCGCTGGGCCTCGGCGACCGCGACCTGGAAGCCGCGGGTGATGACGGTCGGGTGGATGTTCTGCTCGAGGAGGTACTCGGAGCGCTTCAGCAGCTCGCCGGCGAGCACGACCGCGGTGGTCGTCCCGTCGCCGCACTGCTGGTCCTGGGTCTTCGCGACCTCGACCAGCATCTTCGCGGCCGGGTGCTCGACGTCGACCTCCTTCAGGATCGTCACGCCGTCGTTCGTGATCGTGATGTCGCCCATCGAATCGACGAGCATCTTGTCCATGCCCCTCGGACCGAGGGTCGTCCGGACGGCGTCGGCCACGGCGCGCGCCGCCGCGATGTTGTTGTTCGTGGCACTGCGGCCGCGGTCGCTCGTCGTTCCTTCCTTCAGCACGAGGATCGGGGTTCCCTGGATCATCGAGGACTCCGGGCGACGCCACTATGCGCTTCTATATCAAGATAACCCTGACGGGGGACCTGCTCTGGAGCCCACGAACTACATCTGCTGGGGAGGACTCGTCGGACGAGTGGGGGCGCAGTGACGCAACGGCGGTGGGTCGCCCTGGCGATCATCGCGGCCGTGACCCTCTCGGCGTTCGCTGCGGTCGCCGCATGGGAGCGATTCTCCGCCGGACCATCCAGCAACCTCAGCATTGGGGTTGACTTTTCGAGCATGAGTTCGGCGGGGAACATCTCCACCGCCCACAGCACGCCGGGGGTGCCCGTACTCCTCACGGCGGCGATCAGCGGGGGCGACGCCCCCTATACCGCGAGCTGGAGCTTCGGAGACGGAACGGAGTCCTCGGGGCTCTCGGTGACCCACGTCTACCCCGACCAGGGCTGCTTCCTCGGGTCTCTGGAGGTGTACGACGCGACCGGACACGAGGCTACGGCTAGCTTCGCGTACAACAGTACTTCCGATACGTTCTCTTCGAGTTCGGGTGGGAATGCGTCGGGCACCCTACCGAGTTACCTTCCCGTGTGTTAGGACTTGAGAGAGGGCCCGGGACCCGGTGCCCGGGGCTGCCCGTCCCGCGGAGGGCCTCTCGTTGGGATTCCTGCGTCCCGCAGGGCTTCGCCGCCGGGTTTAAGCGGTAGCCGAAACTGGCCCGCATCCGGCGAGGACGGCCCCCCCGGCACACGATGCGGCGTGGAACCAAAGCCCTCGGTTCGATCGCAGCCCTCGTCGGAGCCTTTCTGATGGTTTGTCCCGGCGCGTTGGCCTCCGCCGCCAACAAGGCCCCGGTCCAGACCACCTGCCTCATCCCCAACACCTACGGGGGAGACGAGATGGACGCGTACGATGCGGCGGACCACGAGGTGTACGTTTCCGTCCTGAGTCAGAGCAAGGTCAGCATCTACACCACTCCGTGCACGCTCAGCACCTCCCTCACGGTGGGTTCGCACGGCCAACAGCCGTACGCGGTCGCGTACAACCCTTCGGACAAGGAAGTCTATGTCACCGACGTCAAGACCAGCGTAGTCTACGCGCTGTCGGGCAGCACTCTTACTGCCACGTACTCTGGCTTCTCGGATCCCTACGGGATCGCGTTCGACCCGAAGTTGAACGGGATGCTGGTCTCCAACTACGGCTCGAACAATCTCACCTTCCTCAACTCGACCGGAGTCTCGGGGGCATCGATCGGGGTAGGAGCCGCTCCGGTGGGAATCGCGTACGACCCCTCGTGGAACGAGATTCTCGTGGCCAACTCGGGCAGCTCGAACCTCACGGTGCTGAACGCCTCCAACCCGTGGGCGAAGCCCCTCGGGTCCATTCCGGTCGGGACGACCCCCTGGCAGATCGCGAACGACCCCGCGTCCGGCCTGGACTACGTCACCGATTGGGGCTCGAACAACGTCTCCGTCGTGTCGGGTAATCTCTCCTCGAACGTTTCCTCCTCCATCCCGATCGCTCCCACCCCCCGCGCCGATCCCTTCGGTATCACGTACTCCTCCGCCCGATCGAGCATCTATGTCGGGACCGGGCGGGGGTACGTGTACATCATCCGCGGCGTCCACGTGGTCCAAAAGTTCCGCGTCGGGAAGAACTACACGCTGGACGGTCTGGCGTACGATAGCTCCAACCACCGGGTGTACGCGGTGGGTTTCGACGGCACCCTGTTCGTACTTCGCTAGTCCTTCCGCCAAGGCTCGGGCCTATCCTGCGGGGAGCACCCTAGGGCCCTCGATGACTCGACGGAGGGGTCCGCGGCCACCCGGCGAGTCATCGCTCGAACCCGGGGCCTACGGTACCTCCGCGGGCGGTCCTCCCGGAGCGCTCAAGCGAACCGGCTGCTCTGTCGAGCGGACCCCGTGGGCGCCAGGCTCGGCGATCGTCGATGACGCGTAGGCTCCGGCTCGCGCTGGCCACCTTCGTCGTCGGCTTCCTGATCGAGGGCGGCACGGAGCTGTACCAGTACGTGAGCTACGGACCGAACCACCCGGG
>JASHVI010000161.1 GCA_030039525.1 Thermoplasmata archaeon | reverse complement strand
CGCGCCGTTGGCCCAGCCGCAGGGACCCGCGCATGTTCCGTCGGCCGGCCTCGGTCACCCGTGGGCCGTCCGGGCCGGGGGCGGGAGCATCGCGTCCCCCGCGCTGTACTCGACCCACTACTGGGCCGGCGCGTACTATACCGGCGGCAACCTCTCGCCGACCTCGCTCGCGGTGACGGTCCGGATCCCCGACGCGCTCCCGGGCAACAGCTCGGAGTTCTACTACGTCCTTCTATCGGCGTGGGACAGCGCGGGCTCGTACGATCAGGTCGGGTTCACGGACGATTTCGGGAACTGGGGCTTCGCGTGGTCCTACACCACCGCCTGCGCGGGCAGCTACTACTACACCGCCTACCAGGCCGGCCTCACCCGCGGGGCGATCTACACGTTCTCGATGAGCCTGTCGAGCACGGGATACATCACGTTCAAGGCGGTCCACTCGGGCAAGACGGCGAGTTCCGTCCGGTACTACACCGGCGGCCACCACTTCCTCGAGCAGTCGTTCTACAGCTGCGGGGGAGCGACCTACTACGACTCCACGGACTACGAGGAGGTGTACTACTCCGTCCAGCCGATGCCTTCGTTCGACTTCCTGTTCACGAACAACACCGAGAACGGCACCGCCGTGACCGCGTGGAGCGTCATGTCGAGCCCCCCGGGCGGGGGCGCCATCGGCCTCTCCTCCCAGGAGGTCCTGGTGGAGAACGAAGGGTTCTGGATCTCCTTCCGCGGGGGCAAGGACGACGTGACCCTCCCGAAGGGCACGGCCTCGTACAGCGGCTCCCTGACGATCCACGCCCTGTTCGGCAGCGGGAACATCACGCTGAAGTACCTCGTCTCGGGACCGGCGGTGACGGTCTCGTTCTCGCCCAGCGGCGGGGGCCCTCCGTTCGTGGACAAGTTCACCGTGACCGCGCCGTCTAGCACGTCGCGCATCCACGACCTGCTCACTCTCGAGGGAGTGAACTCGGCCGGGGTCTACACGTTCGTGGACCTTCGAATCACGCTGGGCTAGCGCTCCCGCGGATCGGTCGGAGCGAACCCTTCCAAGCCGGCCCACGCGCCGGGACGACGCGACGCTTCGGAGGTTCAGCCGAGGTCGTCCGATACCACGGTCATCCCGCGGCCCTTTCCGTTCCGGTGGAATCGCACGGAATCCGGTTCGATGATCAGCCGGCCGAGCGGGATATCCAGGACGGCCCGGCGCTTCTCGAACTCGACCAGGACCACCTTTTTCTTGGCCATGAACCGCTCACGGTTCGTTCGGGCTTAATCATTTGCCCGGTGCACGCGGCCGAGGCGGGGAGAGCGAAAGAATCGCCTCCGCACGTCGCATTCGAATCCGGTCCGGCTACCGCTCCGGGGCGCGCTCCGGGACGAATTGCAGGGACAGGGAGTTCACGCAGTGGCGCAGGTTCTTGGGAGTGAGCCGCTCCCCTTGGAACACGTGCCCGAGGTGGGCGTCGCAGCGGGCGCACCGGATCTCGACGCGACGGCCGTCGGGATCCGGCAGGCGTCGCACGGCGTTCGGGAGCTCGTCGTCAAAGCTCGGCCAGCCGCAGCCCGAGTCGAACTTGTCTTTGGAGCGATAGAGCGGCGCCCCGCAGCGCCGGCAGAGGTAGGTCCCGGCGGCGCGGTGGTGTTCGTACTCCCCCGAGAACGGGGGCTCCGTACCCCGATGGACGATGATCGCCTCCTCTTCCGGGCTCAGGCGCCTCCACGTCGCGGGGTCCGAGGTCGCCATCGTATAGGGGACCTCGCCACCGTATTTGGGAGATGCTCTTCCCGCTGACCGCGCGGCAGGGCCCCGATCGACGGGAACCGGCTACGCCCCCGGAGGGAGCCACTCCCTAGAGCAGCGAGTCGAGGTACTGGACGATGGTCTCGTCCGACGTCCCGTGGACCGAGACGAGCACCGCGGCCGGGGAGACGGCGCTGAACTCGTAGTCCCCGCCGTTCGAGGTGAACGAGTACGCGCCGCCGGTCCCGTTGGCCTCGTAGACCATCGCCCCCGAGGCCGTCGAGATCGTCAGCAGCACCGGCACCGCGCCGGGAGCGGACCAGGAGCCCGAGATCTCGGCGCCGTTCGGGAAGGACTCGTTCAGGTCGGTGCCGAACCCTGCCGGCGATTTCGTGAGCAGGCTACCGGAGTACGGGAACGGCAACGGCAGAAGGAACGCGACGGCCGCCAGGATGACCAGCAGGATGATCCAGCCGAGCAGCCCGCGCCGCGAGCCACGGAGTCGACGCGCGGAGGTTCGGTCCGAAGCCTCTCGGGGTCGGCGCCGGGCGTTGCGTTCGTCGGGCCCCCCGGAGACCATGGTCCTCTCGCACCGAGATTCGAGCGGCACGATGCTATTTGAGCCGGGCCTACGGACCGGGCGACCGACGCTCCATCGAAGCCCCGGGAGGCGATCGAGCGCCCCTCCACCGGGAATCGGCGCCGGCTGCGAACCGCCGGTCACCTCCGCGCGGACGGTGAACCCAGGACCCCCGGGAGCGGCCGTCTCGGATCGTCGCGAACGCATCCCCTACGCGGCCGGACACGATCTCCAAGGGGAGCCTGGGGATCTCGCGGAAGGGGAAGGACGGCCCCCGGCACCTACCCGAGGGAGGTCGACGAGCGTCCGGCGTGCCACGAGGATCGACAGCTTTCCTCGTCCCCAAGTCCGAGGAGGTCGGGCGCGAACCCCCCCCAGCGTCGTGCCGGCACCCTTCACGCGATTCCCCGGGTCGAGCGAACGCTTTTCGAGCCCACCCGGATAGGGGCGCCGCGCCGGGCCGGGGGTGAACGGGGCGGAAACATCCGAGGAGGTCCTGCGAACCTTGGCGACGCGCGACCTCTTCAGTGAGAGGGACACGCGGAAGCTCCTCTTCCGCCTCACAACGCACCAAGGGCTCCGTGACCCGGCTTCGGGAAGCCTGCTGCCGGCACCTCGGAACCTCGCCCTTCTCGCGCTGCTGGGGTCGAGGCCCATCAGCACGTTGGGCGTGCTCCGGGCCCTGCTGACGGTCCCCGAGGGCGGGACCTATGGGCGGGAGATCGCCCGGCGGGCCGCGCGGGAGCTCGGCGTGGCCGCGAGGCGGCTGGACCAGGGCCGGAGCTACTCGGTGCGGGTCGGAGAGCTCCTCGACGCGCTGACCGAGATCGGAGTCGTCGAGCGGTCGCACCCTCCTGCCGGCGCCCAACCGAGGGGGGCCCGCGCGCTCTATCGGCCGCAGCCCCGGAGCCGGCCGCTGCTGGAGCGGCTCGCCCATTCGATTCGACTCGACGACCACTCGGGGGACGAGGCCGGCACCGGAACGGCCCGGACGCCCGACGGAGGGGGAGCGCGGCCGGCCCTCCCGGCAGGGCCGGAGTCCTTCCGAACGGAGGAGGCTCTCCCGTACACGGCCGAGCTCGTGCATGACCTCACCTCCCCCCAGGTCGGTCTGGACCTTCCGACCGTCCTCGAGCTCCTCGGGGACCTCGGAGCCATCCCTTCCGCGCGTCGGACGGTCGAGGGGGCGCACGATCGCGCGCAGTCGATGCTCCGGGCCCGGGGCCTCGAGACCGCGGCCCGGGCCCTGGCGGTCCGCAGGGAGATGGGACGCGGCGCGCGACGGACGGCGGACCTTGCGAGCCCCCGAGACCTCGAGAAGGCCCGCCGGCTGCTGCAGCGGGAGCTTCGTTCGCTCGGACGCGGCCTCCGACTTGACCCGGCGAGGGCCGAGGAGGTCGCCCGCACCGGCCTTCGGACGGCGAGCCGCATCTCCCCCTCGGAAGGACGGGCCCTCCTCGTCCCTCCGCTGCTCCGCGCGGAGCTCCGACACCGGTACCGCCTCCCCGAACGCGGAGCGGCGGCGACGGTGCGGAACCTCGCTCGACGATCGAACGACGAGCTGCAGATCGCCCGCGGACTTTTGCAGGCCGGCCTCGAGGCCGAAGCTGGCGTCCTCGTCGAGTCGGTCCGCGGGGACCTCGTGGTCGCCGCCCTCCTCACCCTCGGCTACCTTCCTCCCCGAGAGGCCGAGCCGGCCCGGGGCCTCCTCCTGGAAGTTGCCAGCGAACCTGCGACGCTCGTGGAACGGGCTCCGCGGATGCGGCCGGTGGACCGGGTCCGGCTCATCCGGCTGGCGACCGCCACCCCGAACGGCGATCGGGGTCCGGAGCCGTCGCTCGGAGAACCGACCCGGTGGAAGCTGTGCGTGGACGCGCTCGCGACACTCGGGCGGCTCGCGGGGAAGGCCGCGCCGGGCTCGACGCACGCCGCTCGTGCCAAGGTCCGGGGGGACCCCCCCGTGTCCGGGGCCGAGACCGGCCTCCGCCTCGTGGCCCAGCTCAACTGGGACCGCGACTTCCCCGGGGTCCTTCTCACCTCGGACCGCCTCCTGCACCGGCTCCAGGAGGCCCCCGCGACCGAACGACGGAGCGCCCGCTGGTCGCTCCTACGGGCCGCCCTGCTCCGGGAGCGAGCGGGGGCGCTGGTCGAATCCGACCGCGCCGCGGAGGCCCGCGCGGCGCTCGACGAGGCGGTGCGACGCCTCCGTCTCCTCGCGAACGGACGCTCCCCCAGCTCCTCCACGCTCCTGCTGCTCGGCGGGGCGCTCGCCCGCCGGTCGGAGCTGAACGCGGGGGCCGGACGCTCCCCGGAGGCGCTTGCGGACCTCCGCTCCGCCCGCGGGGCGTTCCGTCGAGCGCACGCACCGCGGTCGCGCCGGTGGGAGGTCCGACGGAACGACCTGTTGCTGGAGCTCACGCTCGGGGACCATCTGCTTCTCGCCGGGCGACCTTCGGAGGCCCTCCGTCCGCTGCAGCGGGCCGTCCGGGGTCTCGCCGCCCTCGAGGAGACCTGCCGCGGATCGGAGGACGAGGTTCGGCAGACGAACGCCCGGATGAACCTCGCCCGCGCTCTGGTCTCTCTGGCGACCGCGCTCGGCTCGGACGGCCGGGGGGACGAAGCGGTCCTTGCCCTGCGCGGGGCGGTCTCCCACCTCGAACTGGCGGACCATCTGGCCCACGGGCGGAACCCGGTGGTACTGCGTTGGAGCGCGCTCGCCCACCGATCGCTGGCGGAGCTTCTGAAGGGGCAGCGCAAGGGTCGGAACGCGCGAGACCACCTTCGGTGGTCGAAGGAGTTCGAACGGGCCGCCAAGGCCCTCGGCTCGCTCGGGCCCCGCCGGCTCGGCCGCGGTCCGCCGCGGCGAAGGGGGGCCTCCGGTGCCGGGCTCGGTCCGACTCCGGAGCTCGATCCCTCGATGGCCCCCTCCGCGGGTACGGCTTTCGAGCTCGACCGGAGCCTCCTACCGCCGGAGAGCGAAGGCGTCTGGCCTACGGAACCCGTCGGATCGGACGAACGGCTTGTCCGTCGGGCTGTTTTCCCATCGGGTCCTCGAGTCGCTCGTACGACCGGGCCGGCACCGACCGCCCGCTGAGCGGACCCCGAGCGACCGTTTCCGCTTCCCGGAAACGTCGGCGCGCCCGGCCCCGTTAACACGGATTATCCGCCGGGGCGCGGCGGCCCGGGCGCCGGGAGCCTCATGACGAAGTCCGACGTTCCGGGGACGCTCCG
>JASHVI010000160.1 GCA_030039525.1 Thermoplasmata archaeon | reverse complement strand
CGAGATCGGCGCGCGCGTAGGGCTCACCGAGGGCGCGGTCCGCTACCGGGTCGCTCGCCTGAGGGCCGACGGGATCCTCCTGCGCTCCACGGTGATCACCCGGCCGCTGGGTCCGGAGGGGCTCGTGCTGATCCGGTGCCGGCCCGGTCAGACGGCCGGGGTCGTCGAGCGGGTCCGGGCGATGAGCTCGGACCTGTTCGAGACCTCGGGCGAGTACGATCTCGCCGCCGCCGTGGAGGCCCGGTCGATGGAGGAGTTCAACGCCGCGCTCGACGCGATCCGCGCGCTCCCGGGCGTCGAGCAGACGGCGACGCTGATCCGGCTCACCCGGTACGTCGGAGAGGAGCCGACGCCGCCCGCCTCGGCGCCGCCGTCCGCGCCCTCGCCCCGGAGCGGGCCGGTCCCGGGGTCCCCGCCCCCGAGGCCATCAGCGAGATCGCGCGATCGATCTCGTCGCTCGGGCGCGTGACCGACCAGCGCACGTAGGCACGGCCCGCATCGCCGAAGCCGCCTCCGGGCGCGACGACGATGCCGTGCTCCGCCAGGAGCCGGGTCGCGAAGCCCTCCCCGGAACCCCCCGGGGCGCGCTGCCACAGGTAGAGCCCTCCGCCGGGGAGGGTCGCCGACATCCCGAGGCCGGTGAGCCCGTCGACGAGGCGGCGGAGCCGCTCCCCATACTCGCGGACCGAGGCCTCCACCGTTCGCGGGCGCTCCGCGCCCTGGTACCAGCCGAGCGCCTCGATCGCGGCGCGCTGCATCGGGAGGGAGACGCCCGAGTCCCCCTGGGACTTCAGCTTCACGAGCGCGCGCAGCGCCTCCGCGTTCCCGATGGCGAAGCCGAGCCGCCAGCCCGGCACGCCGAAGGTCTTCGAGAACGAGTGGAACTCGACGCCGACCTCGCGGCCGCCCGGTACCTCCAGCAGCGAGGGGGCCCGGAACCCTCCGAAGGTCACCTCCGAGTAGGCGTTGTCGTAGGCGACCAGGAACCGTCCGTCCCGGGCCCGCTCCGCGGCCTCGCGGAGCCCGTCGACGCCGAGGACCGCTCCGGTCGGATTGTTCGGGTAGTTGAGGTAGCAGAGCCGCGCGGCCGCCGGCGCCGCCTCCCAATCCGGCCTCCAATCCTCCCGCTCGATCAGGGGGAGCGTGACGGGCCGGGTGCCCGCGAGCACCGCCGCCGCCCGGTACACCGGATAGCCGGGGTCGGGAACGAGGACCCGGGAGCCGGCGTCCAGGATCGCCCGAGGGAACTGCGCAAGCCCCTCCTTGCTCCCGGAGAGGACGACGACCTCCTCGGCCGGGTCGAGCGAGACCCCGAACCGGACCCGGACCCAGCGGGCGATCGCCTCGCGGAGCTCCGGCTCCCCCGCGCTGGTGGAGTACCGGTGCGTCTCGTCGGAGAGGACCGCGCGGCGGGCCGCTTCCCGGAGGGCCGGAGCGGGGCCGAGGTCGGGGTCGCCGATGCCGAAGTTGAGGACCGGGAGCCCCGCACGTCGTCGCTCGGCGATCCGCGCCTCGAGGGCGACGAACGGGTAGCGGGGCAGCCCCGCGAGGGCCGCCGACTCGCGGACCGGCAGGACGGGGCCGGGCCGGCTCATGCGGTGGCCGAGGCGAGGCGCTGGGTGTTCCGCAGGAGGTCGTCGATGGTCTCGCGCCGACGGATCAGGCGAGCCGCTCCGCCCTCGACCAGCACCTCGGCGGGTCGGGGTCGGGTGTTGTACTGACTGGCCATCGAGAACCCGTACGCCCCCGCGTTGCCGATCGCGAGGAGGTCTCCCTCCCGGAGCGGCGGGAGCCGCCGGGCGCGGGCGACGACATCGGTGTCCTCGCAGACGGGCCCCACGAGGTTCACCTCCCGGCGGGCCCCGCCCCGGGGCGCGACCGGGTAGATCTCGTGGTAGGCCCCGTAGAGGGCCGGGCGCAGGAGCGTGTGCATCCCCGCATCGACGCCGACCCACGTCGGGGAGGTCCCCTTGACGTGCGTCGCCCGGGTGAGCAGCACCGTGCTGTCGCAGACCAGGTACCGGCCGAGCTCGTTCATCAGCGTCGGCCGCGGGGGTCCCGGACGGACCGAGCGGAACCCCTCCGAGAGGAGGCGGGCCACCGATCCGACGTCCAGGGGACGCTCGCCCGGGGCGTAGGGGACCCCGAAGCCGCCGCCGGCGTCGACGAACTCGATCGGCACCGAGGTCGCCGCTTCGATGCGCCGGGCCGCGCCGCCGAGGAACCGCCCCACGAACGCGAAGTGGCCCGGCGCCAGGACGTTCGAGCCCGGCATCGTGTGGGCCCCGAACCGGTCGATCCCGGCCCGTCGGGCGGCCCGGTAGCCCTCGAGGGCCCGCTCGAGCGGGCTGCCGAACTTCGAGCGCCGTCCGGAGAACCGGAGCCCCTCGCGCCCGGCGGCCGTCGGCCCCGGGTTCAGCCGGAACGAGAGAGCACGGGGACGTCCGAGCCGGAGGAGGCGAGGGAGCAGGCCCGGGTCGTCGAGGTTGACGGCGACGCCCGAGTCGACCGCGAACGCGAGCTCGGCCTCCGAGGGGTAGGCGGCCGTGTAGAGCATCCGGTCGCGCGGCACGCCGGCCCTCCGCGCGATCCGGATCTCGTCCGGCGAGGAGCAGTCCGCTCCGCACCCCTCCTCACGCAGGATCCGGACGACCGCCGGGTTGTTGTTCGCCTTGACCGCGTAGAGGAGCTGGTATCCCGGCCAGACCGGCGCGAAGGCGGCCCGGACCCGGCGCGCCGAGGCCCGGATCCTCGCGCCGGCGGTGACGTAGAGCGGGGTCCCGAACCGTTCGGCGAGCTCGGCGAGCGGTCGACCGTCGACGGCGAGGCCGGCCGAGTCCCGTCCGAACGGCTCCGGAAGCGGCGGGCCCGCGCTCGGTCCGGTCACCGGACCGCCGCCGGGGGCGCGATGCGGCGCCGACGCGAGGGGCTCGGGGCGGTCGGCTCGGCGGGTCCCGTACCCGGCACGCTCGGACGGACTGACGGGGCCTCGGCGTGGAAGGGCCGCGAGGCCACGGCCCGGTACTCCCCGGTCGTGAGGAGGTGCCGGACCAGCTCGTCCGCCCGCCCCACGTCCGTCACCCAGGAGTCGGCCCTTAGCGACGGCGGACCCCCGTTGGCTCCCGGCGAGTCGGGCCGCAGCGTGGGAAGCGCGGTCACCAGGGTCCAGGGCCCGCTCCGGGAGGCCGGATAGCGCGGATGGGGCGCGGGTTCTCCGGCTCCTCGAGCGAAGCCACGACCCTCTCGCGGAACCCCCGAGCGACGGACCAGCGTCCCGCTCACCGGACCCCACGGCTCGTCGAGCCCGACGACCCGGATCGTGAGGTCCCGGGTCAGGAAGCGCAGCGACTCGACGGCCACGACCGGCGCCCCTCCGAGGCAGAGCACCTCGAGCTCCTCCGCCGAGATCGCCTCGAGCGGCCGCCGACCGGGCACGATGCGCGGGTCCGCGGGGAGGACCCCCGGAACGTCCTTCACGAGGAGGACCTCCGGAGCGCCGAGGCACCGGGCCGCGACGACGGCCGTGGTGTCGCCGCCGCCCCGGGCGAGCGTTCCGGGACGACCGTCCCGGTCGATGCCGATGAAGCCCGGCATCACCGTGATCCGGGGACGCCGGGGCTTCGACCAGAGGCGTCGGAACCGGAGGCGGGTCTCGGGGAGGTCGACGGAGGCGCCGAAGCTCGCCGAGCGGAGCACGATCGGCCAGTCGGGGCCCTCCGGCTGGAGGAGGCGCACCTCCTCGCCGCGGGCCCGGAGGGCCGACGCGAGGAGCTCCGCGCCGACCTGCTCGGCCCTCCAGAGCGGGCCGAGGGCGCGGGGGTCCTCCGGCGGAACGCCGCCGTCGGAGAGGACCCTCAGCGTCTCGTCGGTCGAGTCGCCCGGCGCGCTCGCCACGGCGAGGATCGAGCCGGCCGGAGAGTCGATGAGGCGGCGGGCGGCGGCGCCGATCCGCGCCCCGGTGCCCGTCGTGCTCCCGCCGAACTTGACGACGCGGACCTCCTCGACGGTCACGGGGCACCCTTCCCGGGGGCCAGCAGGTCCGCGAGCCGGTACCTTCCCGCGGCCAGCGGCGGGTCCGCCCCGGCGAGCCGGCCGGCGGCCCAGAGGATCCCCTCCGCGAAGGCCGTGCGGTCGAACGCGATGTGCTCGATGCGGACCAGCTCGTGCGGTCCGGCGACCCAGAGCGTGTGGACGCCCGGGAGCTCCCCGACGCGGACGCTCGAGATCTCCACGGGCGCCGCCTCCCCGGGGGTCGAAGGGGTCGCCGCCGAGATGAGCTCCGCCCATCGGGCGGCGGTGCCCGAGGGGCGGTCGAGCTTGCCCCTCCGGTGGGCCTCCACGAGCGCGAGGTCGAAGCCGGGGGGCAGGTCGGAGTGGCTCCCGAGGCGTCGCTGGATCCAGGCCATCCCGAGCGAGAAGTTGGGGTCGAGCACGAGCGGGATCCGCCGCGCGACCGAGTCGAGCCAGGTCCGGTCCGCGGAGCCGAAGCCGGTCGTTGCGACGACTGCCGGGACCCCCGCGCGGGCCGCGCACTCGAGGTTGGCCCGCTCGCCGCCGGCGGTCGCGGCGCCGACGTAGACGTCGGCCCGCTCGAGCAGGCCCGGGAGCGACGCCGGGGCGTCGACGACGGTCTCGCACCCCGCGACCCCGAGCGAGTGCAGCGTCGGCGAGCCGGTCCGGCTCCGCGTTCCCCCCACGGCCCCCGAGATCGTCCAGCCCCGGGCCACGGCGGCAGCGGCCACCGCGCGCCCGAGCCTGCCTCCGGCCCCGGAGAGGACGAGGCGGCCCGGACCGGCCGGGCGGGCCCGCGCGCTCCGGGCCGCCGCGCCGCGTCCCTCAGTACGCGGCGTAGCTCCAGAGCTCCTGCGCGCGGACCGGCCCCGCCCCCGACGCCGTGCCGAAGTGATCCTGAAGGGGTCCCGAGAGGACCCGGTCCTCGCCGTCCAGCTCCCGCAGCCCCCGCTCGAGCCGGCCGAAGGCGCCCGGCGCCAGTCGGCCGAGCGGGGGACGGCACCCCCCGACGTCGGCGCCGAGCAGGGCGAAGGAGGCCTTGATCGGTACCGGATTGCGGGCCTTGACGACCACCGGGCCGAGCGGCGAGCTCTCCTCGCTCTGGAACGAGACGAAAGCGCCGAGGGCCTCAAGGATCCGGGCGCTCCGCGGGGCGCCGGCCCCGTCGCCGGCCAGCGCGGCCTCGACCGCCTCGGCGATCGGCCGCGGCGCGAGGTTCGAGGCGACCGACACGACGCCGTCGGCCCGGATCAGCGGGTCCCGGATCATCGCGATCGCCCGCCCGTCGTCCCCCGAGAGCAGCGCGAAGGGGCTCGGGAGGTGCCGACGGACCTCCCGGGAGTACCGCTCCTCCCCGCAGGCGTCCTTCAGGCCCGCGAGGTTCGGGGCGCTCGCGTGCGCGAGGGCGAGGTCGACCGGCGACAGGCAGGTCCCCGTGCGCGCGGGGATCGCGTACCAGAGGAAGTCGACCTCCGGGAACCGCTCAGCGATCGGCAGGAGGTGCTCGCGCCGGATCTCGAGCGAGCTCGGAGCGTTGTAGGCCGGGTCGACGATCATGAAGGCCCGGACCCCGAGATCGAAGGCGGCCCGCGCGAGCTCCTGGGTCGCCCGGTGGTCGTTCCGGCCGACGGCCGCGATCGTCTCCACCCGCGACGGGAGCGCCTCGCGGGCCCGCCGGACGAGGCGGAGGAGCTCGTCGTTCCAGAGCGTCGGGGACTCCGCGGTCGTGCCTCCGACCACGACGCCGCGGATCCCTCCCTCCGCCTGGAAGCGGAGCAGCGCCTCGTACCGCTCCCAGTCGACCTCGAGCCCGGGCCGGCGGAACGGCGTGAGCAGCGCGGTGTAGGCGCCGCGGAACCTCGACACGCGGCCGCCGAGAGACGGGGGTATTTAGCGTCTACTGATTTCGTTGAAAGTTAGCGTTTTTCGTAGACTCGGGGAAGCCCGGCTCACGGCGCCCAGAGCGCCTCGGCGCTCCGCTCCGCCTCCGTCCGGAGCTCCTCCCAGCGGGCCCGCTCGAGCTGCCGCCGGCGGACGACCGGCCAACCGCCCACGTAGACCGAGTCGACGGCCTCGTCGCTGGCCGAGTAGGCGAGGTGCGAGACGATCGCCTCCGGTCGCGCCGGGTGCATCGACGGGTGGTCGAGCCGGAACAGGGAGAAGTCGGCGGTCTTCCCGACCTCGAGGCTCCCCAGGTCCGGGCGCCCGAGCATCTTGGCCCCCTCGATCGTCGCGAGGTCGAGGAGCGCCCCCGCGCTCAGCGAGGTCGCGTCCCAGCGGTGGTGCTTCGCGACGAGCCCCGCGAGCCGCATCTCGCGGAGGAGGCTGAGCGAGTTGTTCGAGGCGGCCGAATCGGTCCCGAGC
>JASHVI010000016.1 GCA_030039525.1 Thermoplasmata archaeon | reverse complement strand
CCTGCGACATCCGGTACGCGAGCGAGAACGCGACCTTCGGGCTGCCCGAGGTGCGCTGGGCGATCATGCCCGGGCAAGGAGGGACCCAGCGCCTGCCGAGGACGGTGCCGCCGAACGTCGCCCTCGAGATGATCCTCACCGGCCGCCCCATCGCCGCAGCCCGCGCGCTCCAGGTCGGCCTGGTGAACGGCGTGTTCCCCCTCGCGCGCGTCCGGGAGGAGGCCGGGGAGGTCGCGAGCGCCATCGCGGCGCTCCCCCCGCGCTCGGTCCGCCACGCCCGCGAGGCCGTGCTGCGAGGGTTGGGCCTCCCCCTTTCGGAAGGTCTGCGCCTGGAGCAATCGCTCGCGGACCCGCTCCGGGACTCGGCGGAGAATCGCGCCGCCCGGGCGGGATTCGGTAAGTCCGGCTGATCGGTCCAGGGCTTTCCGAGAGCTCGGAGGGTTCGGGGGTCATCGCGACGGCCCGAGAGGGTCCGAAGGGCGGGCTCCGGGAACCGTCGCGCACGGGCGGGGGCGCGTCGCTTACAAGCCCCGACGGGTCGGCTCGGCCGACCGGAGCGTTCGGTCGCGTGGACATGACGGTATCAGAGCGTGAGGTGTCGATCCGGACCCCCAGCCGATCGATCGATTGCTTTCTCGCCTTCCCGGCGGGGCGGGGGAAGCCGGCCCCGGCGGTCGTCGTCGTGCACGAGATCTTCGGCGTCGACGGGCACATGCAGGACGTCGCCCGGCGATTCGCCGGCCAAGGGTACGTCGCGGCGGCCCCGAACCTCTTCACCGGCCCGCTCCAGGCGACGCTGACCCCGGAGAACATCGGCCTCGCGATGCAGGCCTTCGCGCAGGCGCCGCCGGAACTGCGCCGAGACCCCTCCAAACTGGCCGCGTTCGCGGCCTCGCAGCCTCCCGAGCGGCGCCCGATCCTCGAGGCGTTCGGCATGGTGTCCAGCCCGCCGGTCCAGGCCGGCTTCGCGCAGGACCTGAAGGCGGTCGCCGACCACCTCCGAGGCCTCCCCGAGGTCGATCGGAACCGGGTCGGGTCCGTCGGCTTCTGCTTCGGCGGCGCCATGTCGGCCCGGCTGGCGACCGTCGATCCGATGCTCCGCGCCGCGGTCATCTTCTACGGCCAGAACCCGCCCCTCGAGGACGTACCCCGGATCCGGGCCTCGGTCCTCGGGCTGTACGGCGGAGAGGACCCCGGGATCACCGGCACCGTCCCCTCGTTGGCCGAGGCGATGGGAAAGGCCGGGGTCTCGTTCGAGTCCCACGTGTACCCCGGGGCCCGTCACGCCTTCTTCAACGATACGCGGGCTCCGATGTACCACGAGGCCAGCGCGAAGGACGCCTGGCAGCGCGTGCTCGCGTTCTACGCGAAGACCCTCGGCCCCGTAGGCTGACCGGGCGGCGTCCACTCGGCGCGACGCCCCCCCGCCGGCTCCCTCGCAACTCGTCGAGAGGAAGGCCGTCGTCCCGCGCGCGGGATCGGGGCAGGGTGCGCCCCCTCTCCTGCGACGGGATCCAATCGGCGAGCGAGGGATGTCTATCGAGTGATCGATCGCGGCCTACCCGGTGGGGCGGCTCGAGATCGCGGGCAGCTTCCTGATCGGACCCGGCAGGTCCGGATGCTTTCGAGCGCAATCGAACGAGTGCTGGAAGCTGACCACGAACGGGACGGTCAACCTCCACTCGATCGCGGTCGCGAAGTGCCTGGGAGGAAGCGGTTCCTCGTCGGCGAGCACCCGGATCTGGCCGACCATCGACCTCCGCGAGGCCGGTACCTCCACCCAGATCCGGTCCCGGGTCCTCGGTCAACAGCTCGTGTTCTACGACAAGCAAGGGATCCAGTGCAGCGGCAGTCGCACGCGCCAGAAGCACCTCGACGGCGATCGTACCGTGACGGTCGGGACGACCTTCGGGGCGAGCAGCCCGTTGACGGGCGGGAGGTCGTACGACGTTCTCGCGCGGTTGATCGTCGAGACCCGGGCGGATGCCACCGGATCCGCCAAGGCCTCGGCCACGCTCCACGCGGACGCGGTATGGACCTCGGTGAGCCGCGCCGGCTAGGCCGTAGACCGCTTGGAATCTTCCGGGCGACGCGCCCGACCGCTCGGCCGGCCTCCGCAGATCCCGTCGCGCCACAACTGGCCCGGGTTAAGTAGGGTTCTGGAGTTCGCCCTCGGGAGGCGGGGTCGTGTCCGACAAGACACGCCATCGGAGGTCGCTCGCCTCGGGATCCCGCTCGTCCCGGAGGCTTCTGGCGACGAGGCTGATCGAGGCTGGGGTCGTGTCCTTGGGCTTCCTCCTGGTGGGGAGCGGACTCGGACTCTCGACCGCGATCGCTCCGTCAGCGAGCTCGACGCCGAAGAGCTGCCCGGTGGGCTCCCTCCCCCAGCTGCCGACGTACGACTCGGCGCGCAAGTGGGTCTACGTGCCGAACTATGGGAGTCCGCGGCGAGGCAACGGAAACGTCACCATTCTTCGGGGGAAGTGCGACCTCGTGGCCTCCGTTCGGACCGGCGGCGGCTCGTGTCCGTCCGGAGCCGCCTATGACCCCCGTTCCGGGATCGTGTACGTCACCGACTCGTGCCGGGACGTCGTCTACCTGCTCAACGGGACCCGCGTCACTTCGACCCTGGCGGGACGTTGGTTCTCCAATCCGGCGGGGATCGCCTATGACCCGAGCGACGGGGAGATGGCCGTGGCCGAGCAGACCGCGAACAACGTCACCCTGATCAATGGGACCACGGTGGTTGGAAGCGTCCCGACCCCGAGCTTGCCCAATGTGGTCTCGTTCGATCCGGGCGCGAATTCCCTGCTCATCGCGGATGTCTCGTCCAACTCGCTGACGATCGTCTCGAATGCCAGCTCGCCGATTGGGTCCCCTGAGACCAACGTCTCCCTGCCCAAGAGCGGGGTCGGAGCGGCGGCGTACGACCCGCTCGATGGGCTGATCTATGTGTACGACGGGCCTCGACTGCTCCTGCTGCAGGCGAACGGCTCGGTCGCGTACAACCTGAGGCTCGCTTCGGGCGGGGGCGGAGGCGGGCTCGCGTACTCTCCTGCGGACGGTCGCATGTACGTTGCGCTCGGCACCTCGGGCCGTGTGGCGGAATTCCTGAACGAGACCCTCGTCCGGACGATATCGATCTCCGGCACCGTTCCCCACGGGTTGGTCTATGACGCAGCGACCGGCTCGGTGTACATGGTCGACGATGCCACGGACCGCGCGTACCTACTGAAGTAGACCGCCGGTCGCCCGGCGCACCGCCCGCGGTGAGGGTGGCCGCCCGATGCACGGTGCTCGGGTCTTTGGCGGGGGCCGTCGCTAACGGCACGCCCCGCTCGGCAGTCTCTGACCCCCCCGCGATGACGTGGTACGAGAGCCCTCCGGCAGCGAAGGCTGCGGCTACGGGCCGCGTGCGGCGGGCCTACTACGCGTGAGAGAGGATGGAGGGGGCGCCCCCTCCCGGACTGGGTCTCGGTGTGTGGGACGCCCCCCCCTCGAAGGTAGGCCCGAGCGGATTCGAACCGCTGTCGCCGGCTCCAAAGGCCAGCATGCTTGGCCGCTACACCACGGGCCTAAGGCCCGAGACGACGAACCTCCCCGATAAGGACCTCCCCCGTCTGGACGGGCGCATGGAGCTCCCGACGGCGCCGGAGCGCCGGGGGTCGCGAGGGATATCGGTCCTCGGAAGCGGCCCGACCTCGTCGGGCACAGGATGAAGCGGACCAAGATCCTCGCCACGCTCGGACCCGCCTCCTCGACGCGGGCCATCCTCCGGGCGATGATCCGACGGGGGGCCGACGGCTTCCGGATCAACTTCTCCCATGGGGACCGTGCTTCGCACCGGCAGCTCCTGGAGGCGGCGCGAGCGGCCGGAGCGCGCGCCGGCCGGGAGACCTTCGTGGTCGCCGACCTCCAGGGACCGAAGATCCGGCTCGGCGAGATCGCGCCCTCGCCCTCGGTCCTCGCGCGCGGCGCCGAGTTCCGCCTCGATCGATCCACGGCCCCCGGCGGCCCCGGCCGGGCGACCCTCGAGATACCGGACTTTCCCCGCGCGGCGCGGTCGGGCGATCCGGTCCTCCTGGGGGACGGCGACGTCGAGCTGCGGGTGACCTCCGTCGACGCCGGCGGGATCGTCACTCGGGTGGTGGAGGGCGGACCGATCCGCTCCCACATGGGGGTCTACCTGCCGAACGCCCGGCTGCGGACTTCGATCCTGGGGAGCAAGGACCGCGAGGATCTCGCGTTCGCCCTCGCCCACGGCGTCGACTACGTAGCCCTCTCCTTCGTCCGCGAGGCCGGCGATCTCCGGGCGGCCCGGGCGCTCGCGGCCCGGCTGCCGTCCCGGGGGCCGGTCGGCTGGATCGCGAAGATCGAGCGGGCCGAGGCGCTCCGGGACATCGACGCGATCCTCTCGGAGAGCGACGGGATCATGGTCGCCCGCGGGGACCTCGGGATCGAGGTCCCGCTCGAGCGGCTGGCCCTCGAGCAGAAGCGGCTCGTGGAGCGGGCCCGCCGGGCGGGCAAGCCCTCGATCGTCGCCACGCAGATGCTGCTCAGCATGGTCGACGCGCCGCGGCCGACGCGGGCCGAGGCGACCGACGTCGCGAACGCCGTCATCGACGGGGCCGACGCGGTCATGCTCTCCGAGGAGAGCGCCATCGGCCATCACCCGGTCGAGGCCGTCGGCTGGCTCGACCGGATCGCCCGGCGGGCCGAGGCCTCGGGGCTCATCCCGGCCCTGCGCGGCCCCTCCGGCTCCGGCGCGCGCGAGGCGGCCGAGCAGGCGGTGGCCGACGCGGCGGTCCGTTTGGCCGAGGACCTCTCCGCCGGCGCGATCGTCACGCCCACCCACTCCGGCCGGACGGCCCGCTGGGTCAGCTCGAGGCGCTCGGGGGTGCCGGTGATCGCGCTCTCCTCCCAGGCCGAGACGCTCCGGCGGCTCGCCCTCGTCTGGGGGGTGACGCCGGTCCGGGTCGCCCGCCACCTCGACCTCCTCCACCTCCGCTCGACGGCCCGCCGCGCCGCGGAGCGGATCGACGGGGGGAACCGGCGCCGGCCGCTGGTGCTCACGGCCGGCTACCCGATCGAGGGCCGCCCCACGAACCTGCTCACCGTGGTCGAGGCCGAGCCGACCCGGGTCGCTCCGGTCCGGGCTAAGTCCCGTCGCCGGTAGGAGCGCCCCCCTGGGGGACGGCGGGGAGCCGCCGCTCCGGGAGGCGCGCGCGGCTCGGCGCGACGAGGAGTAGGAACGGGAGGAGCGCGAGCGCCACCACGCCCGCGAACTCCCAGGCGGCCGTGAAACCGTACGCGCCGGCGATCACGCCGAACGCCGCGGCGAGGGCGCTCCCGACGAGGACCTGGATCGAGTTGACGACCCCGACCCCGAGCGCCAGGCCCTGCCCCTCGCTCTCCGGAAGGTAGGTCGGGATCAGGTAGAGGACCGCGAACGCCATGCCGTCGAGCCCCCCGAGGACGAGGAGGACCGGGACCGAGAGCCCGAGCGACGCGAAGGGGACGACGAGCGCGGCGAGCCCGACCCCGGCGCCGAGGAGCCCGGCGAGCAGCCGCCGGTCCACCCCGCGCTCGGCGAGCCACCCGCCGACCGGACCGGTGGGGAACGAGATCACCACCACGCCGGCCGTTAGGAGGGCCGCGGTGCCGTACCCCCAGCCCGGGTGGACGGTCCGGGCGTACTGGACGAAGTACTGCGCGACATCGTACACCGCCGCCCAGAAGCCGGTCAGCGCCAGCGAGAGGGCCCAGATGGACCGCGACCCG
>JASHVI010000159.1 GCA_030039525.1 Thermoplasmata archaeon | reverse complement strand
GTCCGAGTTCGCGAAGCGGCAGTTCGGCTATCTGTAGGACGCTCCGGCCGCCGGCCCCCCGCCCGGGCCGGGCGCGGCGCTCATCAGGGCGGGCGGGTTCCGGCCCCCGGTGTCGCGCGCCAGCTACCTCACGGACGCCTACCGGACCCGGCTCGAGACCACGGTCACCTCCCGAGGCGACTCCGGACTCGTCTTCGACGACACCATCTTCCATCCGTCGGGAGGGGGACAGCCCGGGGACTCCGGCCGGCTGCGTCACGCGGGCGGCACGCTGCGCGTGACGACGTCCGAGCTCGTCGACGGGCAGGTCGTCCACCGACTCGAAGGCGAGGCCATCGGCCCGCCCGAGCTGGGCGCTCCGGTCTCGATGGAGATCGACTGGGACCGGCGCTACCGGTTCATGCGCTACCATACCGCCCTGCACCTGCTGAGCGGCGTCGTCCACCAGCGGATCGGATCGGGGATCACCGGGAACCAGATCGGGGAGGACCGGGCGCGCATGGACTTCTCGATCCCCGATTTCTCGAAGGAGCGGGCCGAGGAGCTGATCGAGGCCACCAACGAGGTCGCGGCCCGCCGGCTGCCCGTGGAGGTCCGATTCATCTCGCTCGAGGAGTTCGCCCAACGGCCCGAGCTGGTCCGGGTCGTCGAGGGGAAGATCGGGGCCGACGGGGAGGCCCGGCTCATCGACATCGTCGGGTTCGATGTCCAGGCGGACGGCGGGACCCACGTCCGCTCCACCGCCGAGGTGGGACGCCTCGTCCTCGACAAGGTGGAGAACAAGGGGGCCAGGAACAAGCGGCTCTACCTGCGACTGCAGGGCTGACGGGGCCCTCCGCCCCCGACGGGCCGGACACGCCCGGCGGTGCGAGGGGGGCCGATCGCGAAGCCTCCGTACGCCGAAAGAAAGTCCGGAAAGGGTTGGCGGGCCGACGGCCCCGCGGACTACGTCAGGACGATGCTCGACAGGTCGACCCCGTTCCCGTGCGTGCCGACGTTGATCGAGGCGCTCGCCGAGGGGTGCCCCTTGCCCGTCGCGTCCTCCGTGTAGGCCTCCGCGATCGTGTCGATCATGAGGAAGAGGCTGACCTCGTAGTGGTCGGTGGGACCGATGGCGCTGGTGCCGGTCATGTTCAGCTGGTTCGAGAACGAGAGCGAGCCCACGAACGAGCCGGGGCCGGAGGTCCCGTAGCTGTAGTTGCCGCCGTAGAGCGTGCAGCTCCCGGCGTAGCAGTAGTACTGGCTGTAGTTCTGCGAGTACGCGAACGAGCTAGTGTAGATGTCCACGAAGTTGGAGAACGAGTAGCCGTAGCCGTACTGCCCCCAGCTGGAGTTCGTCAGGTCATCGACCATCGCGTAGGAGTAGATCGTGTCCTCCGTGTACGACGTGCACAGCGAGTACGAGGCGTTGTACTGGAGCGCGCACGAGGAGTACGGGGTCATGAACCAGGACTCGTTGACCTTGGCCGACCAGTTCACGTAGAGCGTCGGGGCGGAGGTGCTGTGCGACAGGGCCGACGCGAAGTTGATCGACTCCGTCTCGAGCTGCACGTACTCCTCTGAGATGGCCTCGTTCGGGGAGGCCTGCGCCTTGCACTTCGGCGAGCTCGAACTGACCGAGCCGAGGAAGTGCCCGGTCTTCTTGTCCCAGCTCGGGGCCAGGGCGAGCCTCGCTTTCCCACACGCTCCCTGGGTCGTGTCCGCGCTCACCACGGCGGAGAGCGAGATCGCGGAGGCCCGGGCGCTCGCGGCCTGCGAGACCGGCGAGAGCACCATGATCAGCGCGACCGCGGCGACCGCCGAGGTCCCGCCGAGCCCCGCGATCCGCGTCCATCCACTCCGACGAATTCCCTTGGGTCTGTCCATTCCCGATTCCTTCTCCTGCGTCGTCGGGAGGGCGGGTGACCCGCCCGCTCCGGCGCGCGCTCCTGGCAGGCTCGAGCGCTATTTATCCCCGGAGCCGGCGAATCCCACCGGCCCTCCGCGAGGGGTCGGGGCGGTGAGCGGTTATTTGGTCGGCCCCCGTGGAGGCGCCGTGGACCCGTACGTCGTGGAGCTGGAGCGGGAGCGGCAGATGAAGGACCGCTTCATGGCCCACCACCCGGAGTCGCCGTTCGTCGCCGAGGGCGTCCCGGGCTTCCGGGGTCTTCGGTACTTCCCCGTCGACCCGTCCCTCCGGGTGGCCGCCCGTCTCGAGCGGCGGCCCGCGCCGGAGGAGGCGTACCTCCGGACCAACCGAGACGGCCAGTCGACGATGCGGCTGATCGGCGAGCTCCGCTTCGCGCTGCGCGGGCGCGAGCTCCGACTGCGGGTGTTCCACGCCGGGGAAGGCGTCGGCACCTCGGTCTTCGTGCCCTTCCGGGACGGGACCTCCGGCAGCGAGAGCTACGGTCCGGGGCGGTACCTGACGCTCGAGCTGAACGAGCGCGACGAGTACGAGCTCGACTTCAACCGGGCCTTCAATCCGTACTGCGCCTACACGGACGCCTACGAGTGCGGCTTCCCCCCCGCCGACAACGACCTGCCGGTCCCGATCCGCGCGGGCGAGAAGGTCTGGTCGGAGGATCGGAACCCGTCGACGCCGAACACCGCGCTCCGCGAGCGGGCGCAGCCGGCCCCGAAGCCCTCGGCCTCGCCGACCGCGCGCTCCCGACGCTCCGGGGCGTCCGCGGCCCGGCGACGCTCGCCCGCTCCCGGGAAGCGGACCCGACCGACGCGACGGAGCCGCTGAGGACCGGCCCGCTCGGGAGCCCCGGGGCGCTAGCGATGTTCCTGGTTCCGGGGATCACGCTCGGCCCGTTCTCGATCTCGCTCACGGGCCTCGAGGCCAATCGCGTCGTCTTCTCCATCGGACTCGTCATCGCCTCCGGGGTCCTCGTCCTCCTTCTCAGCCAGTTCATCCTGCGCATCAGCCGGGCCGCCGGCGTACGGGCCTCGACGCAGCGGACGATCCGGGACACGATCACGATCCTCTGGCTCCTGCTCCTCGCCTTCGGCCTGCTCTCGATCTGGAACCTGACGAGCGAGTTCGGGTTCCTGACCCTCTCCGGGATCGTGGGCCTCGCCGTCTCCCTCGCGCTCCAGACGACGCTGACCAACATGATCTCCGGGATCTTCCTGCTGCGGGACCAGCTCGTCCGGATCGGCGACGAGATCACGTACAGCGGCTCGACGCACGGCCGCATCATCCGCGTCACCCTCCGGAACACCTGGGTGCTCACCGACAAGGGCGACGTGGCCGTGATCGGGAACTCGAACCTCGCCGCGGGTCCGCTCGTCAACCATTCCGCCGGCAAGATCTTCGCCCTGACCTACGGCGGCGGCATGGCCCCCGTGGGCACCGCACCGGCGGCCCCGACCCCTGCGACGGTCCCGGCGGGCCCCGTCGCGAGCGCGGCGCCCGCCCAGAAGTAGCCGACCGGGCCGCCGGGGCCGAACCGGGGTCCGTAACAGGGCGGGAAGAGGTTGGCCGAGGGGAAGGAGCGGTCTACGGGTGCTTCGCCATCTGGAGGACCTCGGCGTGCGAGACCTCCTTGTGATGGCTGTTCTTGACGTGCCACTGCGTCAGCGCCACGAGCTCCTTCTGGTCCTTCGAGACGACCTCGAACCCATCTTCGCAGGCGACCTTCCACTTCCCACAGCCCATCTCTGCGCTCCCCACCCGGATCGGGTGGATGGACGACTAACGGGCTCCCGGGTGATAATACTGGAGTACGCGACGGTACAGCGTGCCCGGCGGGCCCGATCAGGGCCGGCCGGGGCCGGCACGCGCCGGGATCGGCGGCTCGACCGGTGCGAAGCGCGCGGTGAAGTGGCGCAGCCGCGGAGGGACCTGGACCATCCGGACCCCGTGGATCTCGCTACGTCGCCGCCAGACGGCGGTCACGGTGTCGGCCACGTAGCGCAGGTGGGCGCCCGTGTAGACTCGGCGGGGGATGGCGAGCCGGACCAGCTCGAGCGGGGGCGCGCCCCCGGCCTCCGGCTCGGCGTCGCCGAACATGACGGAGCCGACCTCGACGGTCCGCACGCCGCCCTCCCGGTACAGCTCGACGACGAGGGACTGCCCGGGGTACTCCGAGACCGGAACGTGCGGGAGGAACCGCGCGGCATCGAGGTAGACCCCGTGGCCCCCGACGGGCCGGAAGATCGGGATCCCCTCCCGGACCAGGAGGTCCGCGAGGTACCGCACCTGGCCGATCCGGTACCGCAGGAACTCGAGGTCGGCCCCCTCGCGGAGCCCCACCGCGACCGCCTCGAGGTCCCGGCGGGCGAGGCCCCCGTACGTCGGAAAGCCCTCGTAGACGATCAGCTCCTCCTTGAGCCGCCCGGCGAGCGCCTCGTCCCGGGTCGCGACGAAGCCGCCGATGTTGACGAGGCCGTCCTTCTTCGCGCTCATCGTCGCGCCGTCGGCGAGATCGAAGATCGCGCGTCCGATCTCGCGGATCGAGCGGCCCGACCAGCCGGGCTCCCGCTCCCGGATCAGGTAGGCGTTCTCGGCCCACCGGCACATGTCGAGGTAGAGCGGCCGGCCCGCGGCGTGCACGCGCTCCGAGACCGCGCGGAGGTTCTCGATCGACACGGGCTGACCCCCGCCCGTGTTGTTCGTGATCGTCACCATCGCGAGCGGGACCTTCTCCGGACCCTGCTCGCGCAGAAGGCGGTCGAGACGAGCCAGGTCGACGTTGCCCTTGAACGGGTGGTCGGAGTCGGGGTCGTACGCCTCGGGGACGGCGAGGTTGACGGGCCGTGCCCCCGCCCGCAGCACGTGCGCCCTCGTGGTGTCGAAGTGCATGTTGTTCGGGACGATCGTCCCGGGGCGGGCGAGGAGCGACAGGAGGAGGTGCTCGGCCGCACGGCCCTGGTGCGTCGGGATCACGTGCGGGAAGCCGGTGAGCTCGCGGACCGTCGACTCGAAGTGCTCGAAGTTCCGGCTCCCGGCGTAGCTCTCGTCGCCGAGCATCATCGCGGCCCACTGGTGGTCGCTCATCGCCGCCGTCCCGGAGTCCGTCAACAGGTCGATGTAGACCTCCCGGGAGCTCAGGTTGAACAGGTTGAGCCCCGCGCGCTGGAGCGCCTCCTCCCGGTGGGCTCGGTCGAGCCGCTCGATCGCCTCGACGACCTTGATGCGGAACGGCTCGTCGGGGGGCCGGATCTCCTCCGGCGCCTCGGCCATCGGCGCCGCGACCCCCTCACCGTATTAGAGCGAGCGGGAGCGCGCACGGCGTCGGAACCGGCGCGGCTCCGCCACATGGGAAGCGTTTATCTGGGATGTGTATGAATGCGCATGCGTGCGCCTTCTCGACCGTCCCGATTCCCGGCGGACCCGCCCGGCGGAGCGCCGGCTCGGGGTCCTCACCGGGGTGCTCCTGTTCGCCGCCTTCACGGGCATCGCGGCCGCTCCCCTCGCCTCCGGGGCCGCGCCCGCGACGCATCCCGCCCTGGCGTCGGCGTGCGCGGCGGCGAGCTGCGCCCCGATGCGACCGGCGGAGACGGAGGTCCCCGCGGGGTACGCCTGGGTCCACCTGCACCACCCGAGCCCGGAGCTCCCCCCCGCGCGGACCGAGGGGGCGATGGCCTCCGACCCCGCCGGTGGCGGCGTCCTCCTCTTCGGAGGCTGCGGCGCGTCGACCTGTCCCCTCGGGGACACGTGGTGGTACTCCGGCGGGATCTGGACGAACCTCACGCCCGGCCTTTCCGTGAGCCCGCCCGCCCGCTACGGGGCGACGCTCGCCTACGACCCCTCCGACGGGGGCGTGCTACTCTTCGGCGGCTGTTCGACAAGCGGGGCCCTCGACGACGCCTGGCTCTTCCGGGCCGGGAACTGGAGCGAGCTCACTCCGACCGCGTCCTGGCCGGCGGCCCGCTGCGGCGCCACGTCGGCCGAGGACCCGGCGCTCGACGGCGTGGCGATCTACGGGGGGAGCGCCTCGAACGGCTCGCGGCTCTCCGACCTCTGGCTCTACGCCAACTCGACCTTCACCCTCCTCTCGGCCGGGGGCGCGGGGGCTCCGGCGGCGCGGGCCGGCGCCTCGATCACCTTCGACCCCACGCTCGGTCACCTCGTCCTCTTCGGCGGCGAGGGCCCCAACGGCAGCTTCGTCGCGGGGACCTGGACGTTCACAGGGGCGGCGTGGCTCGAGGTGGCCTCGGAAGCCTCCGAGCCCTCTCCTCGCTCGAACGCCTCCTTCGCGTACGATCCGACGCTCCTGGGGGACCTGCTCTTCGGCGGCCTCTCGAACGACGGGATCCTCGGGGACACGTGGCTGCTGAACGACGGCGTTTGGACGAACATCTCGGCGCAGATCCCCCATCCGCCCTCCCCGAGGGCGAGCGCCGCCACCGCGTTCGACGCCACCGACGGCTACCTCCTGGTCGAGGGCGGGGTCACGCCCGGTGGGGGCGTGCGCAACGACACCTGGGCGCTCGTCCGGCCGCTCACCGCGGCCGTCGTGGTCCCGTACGGTTCCGTGGCTCCCGGGGAGCTCCTCCGCTTCGCCGCGGCGGTCGAGGGGGGCGTGCCCCCGTACCGGTACAACTGGAGCTTCGGCGACGGCACCCCGCTCCTTCGGGGGAGCGCCCCGACGCACAGCTACTCCTCGGCGGGCGAGTACACGGTCTCGCTCGAGGTCTCGGACCTCCGGAACGTGCTCGCCTGGTCGAACGTCACCGTGGAGGTCGCCGCGAGCCCCCTCGCGGTCCTGCTGAGCGTGACGCCGGGCTCCGTCGTCGCCGGGAGCTCGATCTCCCTCGCGGCGACCCCCTCGGGCGGAACGCCGCCGTACACCCTGCACTGGACCGGGCTCCCCGAGGGGTGCTCCCCCGGCGCCGCCGCCAGCCTGACGTGCCGGCCCGGCGGCCCCGGCGAGTACTCGATCGGGATCTCCGTCGTCGACAGCGCGGGGGCGACCGCCTCCGCGGGGGCGACCCTCAGCGTCGACCCGGCCGGTCCGCTCGCCTCCTCCGAGAGCCCCACCTCGGGGGCGCTCCTCGCCTACGACCGGTACGGCTGGATCCTCGTCCCGCCGCTCGCGATCGCCGTCGCGTGGGCCGCCTACGCGAGCTACGTCTCGTACCGGGGCACCCGCAACCTCCCGCCCCTTCCCACCCCTCCGGAACGGCCCGAGTGCTACGTCCCGCCGGAGTGGTCGGAGACGCCCCCGGCCTTCGCGTCGGGAGGGACGGCGCCAGGGTCCGACCGCGCGCTCCCTCCCCGTTAAGAGGTCCGGCCCGTGCGCGGGCCATGGCGGTCAAGCGCACGGCGACGGCGGTCTGGGAGCACGATCTGTTGAAGGGCAGCGGCCGCGTCCGGGGCTCGAGCGGCGGTCTCCCGGAGGTCGCGGTCTCGTGGGCCGCGCGGACCGAGGCCCCCGGAGGCAAGACGAGCCCGGAGGAGCTGCTCGCCGCCGCCCACGCGAGCTGTTTCTCGATGGCCCTCTCCGCGACCCTCGGCCGCGGAGGCACCCCGCCGGAGCGGCTCAGCGTCTCGGCGGAGGCGACCTTCGACAAGGTCGGCGAGGCCTGGACGGTGACCGAGATGGCGCTCACGGTCCGGGGGAAGGTCCCCGGCGCCGACGCCGCGAAGTTCGCCGAGGCGGCGAAGACGGCCTCCGAGACCTGCCCGATCTCCCGGGCCCTGAAGGGGAACGTCGCGGTCCGGGTCCAGGCGACGCTCGAGTAGGCCCCCCGAAGAGGGAAG